>CANQBY010000116.1 GCA_947589695.1 uncultured Bacilli bacterium | reverse complement strand
TTAGTAAATTTTGAAGATCTAAGTGATAAGAGATTAGAAGATAAATTTTTGATGAAATATTTTCGGCTTGACAAAGCAAAAAACGTATCATATAATTTAGACAACAAGAAGATAAGATGGTTAAAATTTATAAAAGCGAAGAGTTATGAAGAACGGAAAGAAGTTGCAAAAGGAGATGACACACTTATGGAATTAAATAATTGGATAGAAAAATACATCAATGATGAACACACCAAAGAGATATATGGCAAATGGGCCGAAGAAATAGCCAAAGAAAATGGCTATGAAGAAGGTATTGAACAAGGTATCGAAAAAGGCTCAAATCAAAAATCTATTGATATAGCCAAACAAATGCTAATTAAAAAAATGGATATCAAACTTATAGCAGAATGTACAGGTTTATCAATTAAACAAATTAAAGCACTTAATTAAATGATACTGGTTTTAAACCAGTATTTTTTAATAACTAGCTTTCGCATTTAGATTTTCTATTTCTTTATTTATTTTAGAGATATCTAAAGTATTTTTTATTTCTTGATTGTTTATTTGATATTTTTCTTTTATAGAATTTAATATAGCTAGAGAATTAGAAATATTTTCTTGATTTAATTTATTTTGGTTATAAAGTTTGATTAGTTTTTGGTAATCGTTAAAGAAATTATCATAGTATTTAATCATAATAATATTTACGCCATTGTTGATAGCTTTTTTGATAAGATAGGGTTTATTTATTAATTTTAGAGGGCCCATAGTTAGATCATCAGTAATAATTAAGTTTTGATAATGAAGGTCATTGCGAAGGAGACTTACTATTTTTTTGGAAATAGAAGAGGGAGTTAAAAGACTATATTTTTTAATAAAAAAGTGACCAACCATGATAAAATCGATATCATTATTGATAGCTTCTTTAAAAGGAATAATGTCTTCTTTAAAAAGTTTATTGGTATTTAAAATAATAGGAATAAAGTGATGAGTGTTAAGAAGAGTAGCTCCATGACCGGGGAAATGTTTAACAACAGGGATAACATTATGTTTTTTTAATTCACTAATATAGCTTGTAGCATTACTAGTAATAGTAAGATAATCGTTACCAAAAGCACGATTGCCAATCGCATGATTATCTTCAAATCTTTTAATATCTAAAACAGGTGCAAAATTAACATTGATACCACTAGAATTTAGAATAGTACCATATATATGGGCGGTTTCTTTAAAGTTTTTAGGATCACCTTTAAGGGAATAAGCACTACGAATGTTTTTAAAATCATCAGGTAGGCGATTTACGCGGCCACCTTCTTGATCAATACCAATTAAAATATTGTAATTAGCTTCTTGACTTAATTTTTTGATATAGTTTATAATATCTAACATTTCATTATAATTTTGATAAAGTTTTTTGTATAAAGTAATACCTCCAATATGACAATCAAGAATTAATTTACGAATAACATTTTTATCTGTAGTGTTTAAACCAACAAAAAGAATATTTCCTAACATATGTATCACCACAATCATTATATCATATTTTGAAATTATATTGTATTTTTTTGTTATTTAACGTATAATTAAGTTAGAAAGGCGGTACATGAGATGTGGTTGTTATGGTTATGCGTAGTAATACTTTTAACAATATTAGAAGTTATTACAATTAATCTGGTTAGTGTTTGGTTTATTGCATCTTCTTTAGTTAGTTTATTTTTATCTTTTGTAGTAGATTCATTTTATATCCAATTTGCAGTATTTGTCATTTTAGGTATTATTTTGATGATTATTACAAGACCATTTTTAATGAAAAAATTGAAAAGAAAAAATGTTAAAACTAATTTTGACAGAGTAATTGGTATGGAAGGGGTAGTAACTGAGGAAATTTCTAAATTAAAAGTGGGAGAAGTTAAGGTTGATGGAAAAAAATGGAGTGCGATAAGTGATGAAGCAATCGAAGTTAATTCACATGTGATTGTGGAAGCAATCGAAGGAGTTAAATTAGTAGTTAGGAAAGGTGAAGATTAATGGAAATATTTATTGTATTATTAATTTTAATTATAATTATTGTGATACCCAATATAAAGGTGGTACCTCAAGCGAAGAGTTATGTAATTGAAAGATTAGGAAGTTATTATACAACATGGGAAAATGGATTACATTTTAAAATACCATTTGTAGATAGAATAGCAAAAATTGTGAGTTTAAAAGAAACAGTTAAAGATTTTGATCCCCAACCAGTTATTACCAAAGATAATGTAACAATGCAAATAGATACGGTGGTATATTATCAAATTACTGACGCCAAACTTTATACTTATGGAGTAGATTTACCAGTATCAGCGATTGAAAATTTAACAGCAACAACTTTAAGAAACTTAATTGGAGAATTAGAATTAGATCAAACTTTAACAAGTAGAGATATTATTAACGGAAAAATGCGGTCTATTTTGGATGAAGCGACAGATCCTTGGGGAATAAAAGTTAATCGGGTAGAAGTTAAAAATATTATTCCACCACGCGATATTCAAGAAGCAATGGAAAAGCAAATGCGAGCTGAAAGAGAAAGAAGAGAAAAAATCCTACAAGCAGAGGGAGAGAAAAAGTCAAGTATTTTAATTGCCGAAGGTGAAAAAGAAAGTGCGATATTAAGAGCTGAAGCCCAAAAGGAAAGTCAAATTAAAATAGCAGAAGGAGAAGCCGAGGCAATGCTTAAAATTAAAGAAGCGGAAGCAAAAGGTATTGAACTTTTAAAAAATGCCAAGGCTGATCAATCAGTACTTACTTTAAAAAGTTTTGAAGCTTTAAGTAAAGTTGCGGATGGCCAAGCAACCAAACTAATTGTACCGGCGGATTTAAGTAATATTGCAACTTTTGGAACAGCCCTTGCGGAGGTTATGAAAGATAAGAAATAACTTATCTTTTTTAAATAGAATTATGGAAAAACATACAATTCCGGCTTATTATAATAAAGATAGTGAAATCTTAATTTTAGGTTCTTTTCCTTCGGTTAAATCGAGAGAAGCAGGTTTTTATTATGCTCATCCCCAAAATAGATTTTGGCAAGTATTAAGAGAAGTATATAATGATAATTTTTTAGATACGATTTTAGATAAGAAAGCATTTTTAAAAAGAAATAAGATAGCTTTATTTGATGTATGTGCCGAATGTGAAATTAAAAAATCAAGTGATGCTTCAATTAAAAAAATAGTTCCTAATGATATTTTAGATATTTTAAATAAAACAAAGGTTAAAAGAATATATATAAATGTTAAAACTGCGTATAAATTATATAATAAATATTTAAAAGATAAGTTAAAAATAGAAGCAATTTGTTTGCCTAGTACGAGTCCAGCGAATGCAAAATATAGATTACAAGATTTAGTAAATGAATATAAAGTGTTAAGTAAAGAGTAAATTTACAAAAATATTATGGTTTTTCTTTGAACTATTAATTTTATTATGATATACTAGTTTATATAAGGTGGTAAATATGGATAATAAAATACTCGGATATACAAAAGTAGAATTATTAGTAGTTATAGTATTATTAGGGGTAGTTGCTTTTATTACAATAAATAAAACTTCTTATGCCTTTGAAATAGATAAAAAAGAAGAAGCAGTGGCAGTTAATGATATAAAGAAGTTAATTGAAATGCAAGCGGAACAATATGCGTTAGATAATGTGGAGGAACTTTTTAGTGAAGGAGATACCAATGTTATTTTAGTCGCAGATTTAGTTCAAAATGGTTATATGATTGGAAATAGTAAAGGGCAAATTATGAATCCGACTGATTCGACAGAAAGTTATAATGAAAATAAAATTGATTTAACCTATGATAGAGAAACTAATAAAATATTGGCAGTTTTAAGAGTGTAGGCTAAAACTTGATTTTTTTCGTGTTTTGATGTATAATACGCATGAATTAGGGAGGAATTTTAATGGATAATACAATGTTAGAACAAAAAATAAAAAACTTAACTTATGTAGTAGTGGTGGGTTTTGTGATAACTTTCTTATTATTAATCGGGTTATATTTTAATAATCAAGAGGTAGTTGCAACAAATA
>CANQBY010000115.1 GCA_947589695.1 uncultured Bacilli bacterium | reverse complement strand
GTAATAGAACCATCTACAGTATCAGTGATAGCCATTCCATATTGAACAGTGTCATTAGCAAACTTATAAAGTTCTCCATCTTCTAGTTGCTCTAGGATATCTTGAACTGATGTATCTAGAGTAGTGTAAATAGCCATTGGAACCTGAGTAGGATCATCACCAGTTTCGCGGGTAACTTGTTCAATAACAAAATCGATAAAAGCTTGATATTTATTAGTTTCATCTTTACTATGATCCACTAAAAGAGATTTAACAGGAACATTGTCGGCAAATTCTTTTTCTTCTTCGGTAATATAACCATGTCTTACCATTAAGCTTAAAACAGTAGAACGTCTAGAACTAGCACCTTCGGGATTACGGTAAGGATTTAAATAAGAAGGGTTATTAAACATACCAACGATTAGAGAAGCTTCAGGTAAAGTTAAATCTGAAACGGATTTACCAAAGAAATATTGGCAAGCTTGTTCAACACCATAAGTATTATTACTATAATAACTATTACCGGTTACGAGCCACTGACTATTTAAGTAAAATTCAATAATTTCTTCTTTGGTATAAACAGCTTCGAGTTTAAAGACGGCCATATAAATATCTTTAAATTTACGAATAATACCAGCGATACCTTCAGCTTCGGTACCATTAAACTTGTTTTTCATAACTTGCATGGAAAGGGTGGATGCACCACCAGCATTTTGACCAGCAAGTTGACCTAGAGAAGCTTTAAAAAACCGAGCAGCGTCAAAACCATTATGTTGGAAAAACCGAGAATCTTCAGTTGCCACTAAAGCATCAACTAAAACTTGAGGTAAATCGGAATAAGAAACTAATTCGGCATTATCTTTTTTCTCACCATTACCTATACGAGCAATTTCCGTAGTACCATCTTTCGCATAAATAACAGAAGCTTCTTTATTATATAATTCATCAGGGATAAAATCAGGGGAAGTAACAATTATATAAAGGGCAAAAGCTAAAACGGCAGAAGCAACTAAAATTCCACAACTGATTAAAAATATTAAAATAGCATTTTTAACACTATGTTTCTTTTTCTTTTTTACTTTTTCAACTTTTTCTTTCTTTTCTTTTTTTCTAATTTTCATTTAATATCAACTCCTTATATGCATTATCAATTCCTTTTAGATAATCAAGGCCAATATTATAATTATAATCTAATTTATAACCTTTGGTTTCAAAATATTCAAAAGGAATACTTTTGCGTGAATTATTATTTAAAAATTCTAATAAATCTTCGCCTTTAAACAAATAATAATTATTATTCATTGAAATAATTAAAAAACAAATACCACCATGATTGATGATTTTAGTTAAATGACTAATTTGATGGTCATGGATATTAGTTAAAGGAAAAGATGTTTTATTATGACATTCTTTGGCATCAAACTCAATGTATTTTCCTTTATAGATACCATTATAATCGAGAGTAGATGGCTCTTTAAAGAAAGCTTTGGTAATCATCGCATTATGAGCATAATCAACTGAGACAACACCAATAGGGGTAGGTTTTTTATAGATAACAGCAAGATCATGGTCTAAATAATATTTACAAGCGTCAGTTATTAAAGCTTCTAAGTCCATACCTCTATTTTTATAGTTGATAGTTGATGTATAACTTTTCTTAATGTTGCTTGGATACTTCAAAATAATCACCTAGATACATTATACTATAAATAGAGGAAAATATCTATAGATTAAGGGCTATTTACTAATGGTTTACAAGGAGGTTTTGACTTGTTTTGTCGAATTAAAAGGAATAGGAAGAAAACTTTTGGAATATCTGCTATGATAAGATTGGTGATGATTTTTGAGAGAGGATATTTTGTTTAGAGAAGTATTAAAAGATTTAAATAGTTTAATGCTTAAATATGATTTACATTATACGTTTAAAAATTTAAAAACACAGTAAAAAGAGTATCTTTAGGGGATATTCTTTTTATAAGTGTTTTAAAAGAAGAAATATGTTATTGTAATATATATAATAGGATAAAAAGTATAAAAATAGTAACAAAATATCTTGATTAATTTTCAATATTAGTTTATATTTATTACATAAGATATTGCAAATATGCATAACAATTATTTTTGGCAAGTTTTGTCGAAGATAATGCAAAATACTTAAAAAAGTTGTAATATGTTAAAAAGTAAAGGGAGATATTTTATAATGGATAAGAAAAAATTGGGAGTTTATACTCTTATATTATTGGTAGGTATAGGTATATCTTTTGCTTATTTTGTGGGAAGAACATTGTTTGGGGGAGAAGGAGCAATGACGCATGCGACCACAGCAAGTATAAATAATGCCGAAGTAACCGTAACAGGTAATTTAGAAGTTGAACCAGATTTAGATATGCTACCAGGACATAAAATAGTATCACATTTAGAAGTAACCGCGAAGGGAGATAATATTTTAATACCTTTTAATTTAATATGGAAGGGTACAAATGGATTAGAGACGTCTTTAAAGGTAACAGTATATAAAGCAAAACAATTAGATGAAACAATAAAAGCAGATTGTGAAGAGATAAGAAAAACAATAGGCGCTGGAACAATGGTATATGAAGAATGTGATATAACAAATTTAAACACTTTAGGTACACCAGTAGGAAGTGGAACTATACCAAAAAGTGAGAGTACAACAGAAGTAATGTTAGCCGAAAATCAGTTTATAAATGCCACACCAAGTAGTTCAGAAAGATTATATTATTATGTTATATTAGAATATCCAAATGACACTGATAATTCCCAAAATAGTGATATGGGAGAACATTTTGAAGGAGAAGTAACAGTAGAAGCAAGTGATATAGAAGCTGATATAGATATAACAACAATGTATGCCTTTAATAAAGAGACAGGAAAGTATGAAGAATTAATAGATAAAGAAATACCAGAAAATCAAGTATTAGATATGAGTAAAACAAAATGTGAAAAAGGATCAATACCAACATGGGATGCAGCTAATAATAGAATTATATTAAGTAATTATACAAGTGCCGGAGAAGTATGTGAATTATATTTTAAACAAAAAATACCACCAGCTGATGAAACTTTAGCAGACTTATTCTCTGAATATGCAACAAAAGATAATGGAACAAAATTTTCAACAGGAGAAAATGGGATATTAAAAGTAACAGGGATAGATGAAGGAGATAACGGAAAGACATTATATAAAGCTGAAGATAATGATGGACCAAGTTATTTCTTTAGAGGACAAGCTCCAGATAACTGGGTGCAATTTGCCAATATGAGATGGCGAATCATCCGAATAAATGGAGATGGAACAATCAGAATGATATTCCAATGTAGTGGTGCAAATTGCACAAATACAATCGATGAAAAAACTCAATTAAAAACTTTAGTATATAATAGTGTACGTGGTGATAATACTTATGTAGGATATTATAATTTAGGGACAGCCAGTAAAAATTATGATGAAGCTCATACGGGAACAAATCCTAGTACTATAGCGGCTTACTTGAATGATTGGTATGGAAGTAATTTATCTCAATATGAACAATATATTGACCAAAATGCCGGCTTTTGTAATGATAGACAAATAGTAACAGGAGTAGATTCTAGTTATAATAGCGGAACAGGATACGGAACATCTTATACAAGTTATGCTATGTATGGAAGAGTATATAAAAGCAGCCCTAGACAAGAGCAGTTACCAACGTTAAAATGTGGAGTAAGTGCAATAACAGCCGAAGAACAAGAGACAAGTGTGGCAGTAGATGATACAGCATACGCAAGAGATTTATTTACAAGAACCGGAGCAAATAAAGGAAATGGAAAATTACAATATCCAATAGGACTCATAACAGCCGATGAGGTAGTATTAGCAGGAGGTTTCTATGGAAGAGCAAACTCCAGTTATTATTTGTATACCAATCAAGATTACTGGACAATGTCTCCATATTACTTGGGCACCAACGGTTATGCTTACGTGTTACGTGTGAATGCTGTTGGCACCCTCATGCATGACAACGTGAGCTATATTGGCATTGGTGTGCGCCCAGTAATAAATCTCAAAGCTGGTGTAACCTTTAGTAAAGGTAGTGGAAGTTCAATTGATCCGTTTATAGTGGAAGGAGCAGAATAATTATGAAAAACAAATTAATTTTAATATTTGTGGTATTAATAAGTATAATTTCAATGTTTATTATAAGTAATAAAATATTTGAAGAAAATA
>CANQBY010000114.1 GCA_947589695.1 uncultured Bacilli bacterium | reverse complement strand
CTACCTCAACATCAGCAACGTGAACTGGACCACTCCTGGTGTGCGCCCAGTAATAAATCTCAAAGCTGGTACAAAATTCATAAAGACAGATGGATTAGATGGAACGTATCTAAAACCATACGAAGTTGCATGACGAAGTATGGTGGAGCACTTTTCAAGGAGTGTAGTGTGGTGGTTCAAAATGACTCTTCATTTTGAACCTTCCTCACCAAATTATGTATAATATAATATATCCCAAAATTTGCAAAACTTGTTTTGCAAGAATAAATTTTGATAACAGGTATAGTCGGCAATGAAAATTGTCGACTTTGCATTTTCTGTGATTATTTTGTTCATGGAGTGAGCGATAGCGATTTCCATGAGAAGCTTTTTGTGCTATAATGTTAATGGTTAATCTGATATACTTTACATGTCTCCGTGGGGTATGAACACCAACGGTAATGCTAACGTGTTCAATGTGAGTAGTAATGGCAACCTCACTAACAACAACGTGAACAACACTAATGGTGTGCGCCAATATCCTTTTAGAACTTATATACTTGATTAAGGTTTAGTATGAAAGAATTAGGATACAAGATTAGCCATAAGTAATTATTTACTTTAATAAATGACTTTGATATTTTAAATCATGTATTTAGGATTAGAACAAAGTCTTTTTTTGATGAAAAAAAATATTGCTTTTACAATATTTCACTATGACTTCCAGTAGTAACTAATAATAATATTAGCTCATTATCTAAATATTTATATATAAGAATCCAGTCTGGTTCAATATGACAATCCCTACATTCTTTATATTTTTTGCTATTATTTAAAGCATGATCTTGATATTTAATATCTAATTGCTCTTTACTTGCTAGTTGTTCTACGATTTGATCAAGCTTGTTAAAATCTTTGCCTTGTTTTAAAGATTTTTTTAAAGCTTTTTTAAATCGTTTAGAATAGATAACTGTATATTTATTCATTTTTAAGTATCTCTTTCTTTAAGTCTTCCCAATTATTGTTTTTTTTATATTCTTCTAGATGGGATTCGATGTAGTCTATTTCTTTTAGAGCTGCTTTAGTGTTTTTACTTAATTTAGGTTCTTTTATTTCAAAAGGGATACCGCCTTTTAAAATTACTTGTTTAATTGTCATATTTATGAGTCCACTCATGGTAACTCCTAGTGCTTGCAGAATTTCTGTTACTTGTTTTTTATCTTCAGTATCGATTTGGACACTTATAGTTGTAGTTGGATTAGCCATTTTATCACCTTCTTTCTATAAAATATTAGCATTTTTTATATAAATATACAAGTATTTTTATATAAATTATATGTTATTATTATTGAGATGTTAAATATTTTTAAATTTAGAGTAATTTTTATGAAGTTTTCGTGAAAATTAGGCTTGACTTACATAAAATATATTGTTATAATCTATTTCGTATGACTGGCTTAGATGTGCGAGGTTGCTGATACGCGAGGGTTGGTTGTTCCAATTAAATCTAAAATCAGGGAATTCGAACGGAGCAAGTCTATACTAGATATAGGCGAAAGGAGGACATTTTAATGTCAAGTACAAAAGTTAGAATTAATCTTAAAGCATATGATCATAGACTTTTAGATACAGCTGCTTTAAAGATTGTAGAAACTGTTAAGAGAACAGGGGGAGAAGTATCTGGACCTGTACCACTTCCAACAGAAATTCAAAAATATACTGTTTTAAGAGCGGTACACAAATATAAGGATGCAAGAGAACAATTTGAAATGCGGACTCATAAAAGATTAATAGATATTAAGAACCCAAGTAAAGAGACTATTGATGCTTTAACACACTTAGACTTACCTAGTGGTGTAGACATTGATATAAAATTATAATAGAAAAGAGGATTAAAAAATGAAAGGAATCTTAGGGCGTAAGCTCGGAATGACTCAAGTTTTCTCTAAAGATGGAAAATTAATTCCGGTTACAGTGGTAGAAATTGAACCAAATGTTGTAATGCAAGTTAAAACTGTGGAGTCTGATGGATACAATGCGATCCAATTAGGTGTATTTGAGAAAAAAGAAAAAAGAGCTAACAAACCAGAAATGGGAAGAGCAAAAAAAGCTAATACAACTCCTAAGCGCTTCTTAAAAGAAATTAGAGATTATGAAGGATCTTATAATGTAGGAGATACCATTAGTGCAAATTTATTTGAAGTAGGAGAAGTAATTGATGTTACAGGAACTAGTAAAGGCAAAGGTTTTACTGGTGTAATTAAACGTTATAATCAATCAAGGGGACCAGAAACTCATGGATCTCAATATCATAGAAGACCTGGTTCAATGGGAACAATGTTACCAAAGAGAGTTTTAAAAGGTAAACATTTATCTGGACATATGGGTGTTGATACAGTTACTATTCAAAACCTAGAAGTTATTGAAGTAAACGAAAAAGAAAACTACATTTTAGTTAGTGGAAATATTCCAGGAGCAAAAAATTCATTAGTATTAATTAAATCAGCAGTTAAGGATTCAAGAAAGAAAGATCCAAAAGAAATTTTAACTTATGAAGAAGTAGTAGATGAAGTTGTAGAAGAAGTTAGTGCTCCAGTACAAGAAACTGAAGAGACTACAGAAACTACAACGGAAGCAGAAACTTCGGCTACTCTAGTTGATACTAATGAAGAAAATCCAGGAGAAAACAATTAGTTTTCTAGAAAGGAATTTTTGATTATGAAAATAAGTGTAAAAAATGTGGCTGGCGAAAAAGTTAAAGATTTAACTTTAAATGACAGCGTTTGGAATATTGAAGCTAATCTTCAAGCAATTAAAAAAATGATTAGATTGCAACTTGATGCGACTCGTCAAGGTACTCAAAAAGCTAAAACTAGAAGTGAAGTTTCTGGTGGCGGAAGAAAACCTTGGAAACAAAAAGGTACCGGCCGTGCTCGTCAAGGAAGTACAAGAGCTCCACAATGGAGAGGTGGAGGTATAGTTCATGCAGTTAGTCCTCGGGATTATACTTTCGATATTAATAAAAAAGAAAGAAAACTAGCTTTAAAAAGTGCTTTAAGTTTAAAAGCTCAAGATAAAGAATTAGTGGTTTTAGATAATATTAAACTTGATACTTTAAAAACAAAAGATATTAAGAAATTAATTAATGATTTAAAATTAGAAGGAAAAATTTTATTTGTTACGATAGATGAAGCAGAAAACTTATTTATGGCAACAAGAAATTTAGGATATGCTTATCAAATAATGGCAACGGATATTAATGTTTTAGATTTAGTTAATGCTGATGTTGTTGTTATGGAAGAAGAAGTTGTTAAAAAACTAGAGGAGGTGCTTAAATAATGAAAGATTATACAGATATTATTTATTCACCAGTTATTACAGAAAAAACAGTTTATAAAATGCAAGATGATAATGTTTATACATTTAAAGTAGCTAAGGATGCTAATAAAACGCAAATTAAGAAAGCAATTGAGGCAGCCTTTGGTGTTAAAGTTGTGAGTGTTAATACATTAAATACAAAATCAAAGAAAAGAAGAGTTGGAAGATATACAGGTAAAACAAAAACTTATAAGAAAGCAGTTGTTACCTTAACTAAAGACTCTAAAATAGAATTATAGGAGGTAGTAAGTTATGGCTATTAAGAAATTTAAACCTACGACAAATGGACGTAGAGGAATGACTACACTTGTAAATGAAGAGATAACAACTAGTACTCCTACAAAAAGTTTAACCAAAACCAAAACTAAAACTGGTGGTAGAAACAATCAAGGAAAACTTACTGTTCGTCACATTGGTGGAGGAGCTAAAAGAAAATACAGATTAATTGATTATAAAAGAAATAAAGTGGGAGTAACAGGAAGAGTAGCAACAATTGAATATGATCCAAATAGAAGTGCAAATATTGCGTTAATTAATTATCGTGATGGTGAAAAAAGATATATAATTGCACCAAAAGGTTTACAAGTAGGAATGATAATTGAAAATGGTAGAGAAGCTGATATTAAAGTAGGTAATGCTTTACCACTTGAAGCTATTCCGGTTGGTACAGTAGTACATTGTATCGAACTTAAACCTGGCAAAGGAGCCGAAATGGCTAGAAGTGCCGGAGCTAGTGCCCAAATTCTTGGTCGGGATGGCAAATATGTTATCTTAAGACTTCAAAGTGGTGAAACTAGAAAAGTTCTTGGGGAATGTATGGCTACTATTGGAGTTGTTGGTAATGAAGATTACGAATTAGTTAACTTAGGTAAAGCCGGACGGAAACGTCATATGGGAATTAGAC
>CANQBY010000113.1 GCA_947589695.1 uncultured Bacilli bacterium | reverse complement strand
AGGTTTTACTGGGTGCCACCGGTACTGGAAAAACTTTTACAATTGCCAATGTAATTAAAGAAGTTAATAAACCAACTTTAGTTTTAGCTCATAATAAGACTCTCGCTGGCCAACTTTATGCAGAGTTTAAAGAATTGTTTCCCAACAATCATGTTGAATACTTTGTTAGTTACTACGATTATTACCAACCCGAAGCTTATGTTCCTTCCAGTGATACATACATTGAAAAAGACGCCTCTATTAATGATGAGATTGATGAGTTAAGACATTCGGCTACTAGTAGTTTAATTAATTATGAAGATGTTATTGTAGTTGCTAGTGTCTCTTGTATATATGGTATTGGTGAAAAAGAAGAATACGAAAAATCAATGCTAATTTTAAATGTTAATCAAGAATTTAAACGTAATGATATTATGAATCGTTTAATTGATATGACTTATGAACGTAATGATTTAGACTTTCATCGCGGTACTTTTAGATGTCGTGGTGATATAATTGATGTTATACCTTCCAATGAACATGAACATGGAATCCGAATAGAGTTATTTGGTAATACCATTGACCGAATATCTACTTTTGATCCTTTAACGGGCGTAATTATTTCTGATAAAAAAACTGTTACTATATCTCCTGCTTCTCACTTTGTTACATCTCCCGAAAAATTAGAGGAAGCTTGCCGCCGAATTGAGGCCGAACTTGAGGTTAGACTTAAAGAATTAAAAGAAGAAGGAAAACTCCTTGAAGAGCAACGCCTAAGAGAAAGAACCAATTATGACTTAGAGATGTTAAAAGAAACTGGTTTTTGTAGTGGAGTTGAAAATTATTCTCGTCATTTAGCGTTAAGAGGACCTGGAGAGACACCTACTTGTTTAATTGATTTCTTTCCGAAAGACTTTTTATTAGTGGTGGATGAATCCCATGTTACTTTACCTCAAGTAAGAGGTATGTATAATGGCGACCGGATGCGGAAAACAACTTTGGTAGATTATGGTTTTCGTCTTCCAAGTGCACTAGATAATCGACCCCTTAACTTTACCGAATTTGAAAGTAAAATAAATCAAGCCATCTATGTATCGGCAACTCCCGGAGACTATGAGTTAGAGCATACCCATCATGAATATGCCGAGCAAATTATTAGACCAACCGGTCTTTTAGATCCTACCATTGAAGTTAAAGGAACCACTGGTCAAATTGATGATATTATAAGTGAAATCAAAAAACGTATGGCCTTAAATGAAAGAGTTTTAATTACGACTTTAACTATTCGTATGGCTGAAGAATTAACTAATTATTTAAAAGAAATGGGTATTAAAGTTGCTTATTTACATAGTGAAATTAAAACTTTAGATAGATTAAAAATCATTCGTGAATTACGTCTTGGTACTTATGATTGTATTGTCGGTATAAATCTTTTACGAGAAGGTTTAGATATTCCGGAAGTTAGTTTAATCTGTATATTAGACGCTGATAAACAAGGCTTTTTGCGAAGTGAAAGAAGTTTAATTCAAACCGTCGGTAGATGTGCTCGTAATCAAAATGGTCATGTTATCATGTATGCTGATACTATGAGTGAAGCTATGGAAAATGCTATTAAAGAAACTAAAAGAAGAAGAGAAATTCAAGAAAAATATAATTTAGAACATCATATCACTCCTAAAACTATTGAAAAGGAAATTAAAGAAGTTGTTTCTAATGAAGTAGAAAATAAAATCAAAAAACCTAAAATGTCTAAAAAAGAACAAGAAAGTATTTTGGCTACTCTTGAAGCTGAAATGCAAGAAGCCGCTCGTAATCTTGATTTTGAACGTGCTATGGAACTTCGGGATATAATATTTGAAATGCAGAAAAACTAAGCTAACTCTATTGCAGATTAATCTAAAGTATGATAAATTAATTTTAGGTGAAAAATATGTCAAAAATTAAGATATTTGTTCTAAGTATATTAACATCTCTAGCTATATATAGTGAACAAATTTTAAAAGAAATGATTATTGTTTATAATAAAATAAATAAATTAGATATGAAAAACTTAATTAAATTTAGTTATTCTAATACTTCTTTTTTCTTATTATTTATTTTAACTATTGCTTTAATTATTTTTTATCATAAATTTAAAAATATTAAAACCTCTAAACCTTATAATATTTTAAGTTTTATTTTAACTTTTTTCTTAGTTTTTGGTTTTAGTTATAGTGTTGTTTCTTCATCCAGTTTAGTAACTGGTAATCTAGTTTTATTTCTTATATCTTTTATAAAATATATTTGTTATTATAATTTCTTAAAAATATTATTAAATCTAATTCCTATTTATTTTCATAAATTAGATTTATCTAAAATAAAAATACCTTCAATATTAACTAAATTCTCTAATTATTATGAAAAACATCCCTATAAAACTACAGTTTTTATTATTCTTATTTGTTGGTTACCATATATTATTAGTTTTTATCCCGCTATCTTATCACCTGATCCCTCTAATCAAATAAAACAATATTTTGGTATGCCTACTCATTATATTGAAGGTGTAAAATTAATTGATGAAAATGTTGTTATAACTAATCATCATCCCGTATTTCATACAGCGATTTTAGGAGGTTTTGCTAAAATTGGTTATTTTTTAGATAGTATTAATATTGGTTTACTTATGTTTAGTATTTTTCAAATTTTTTTAGTTATCAGTGCTATAACTTATTTATTAGTCTATTTAAAAAAGCTAAATGTTCCTTTTATTTTTAGACTAGTTACTATAGCGGTATTTGCCTTAGTTCCAGTATTTCCTTTATATGCCATGAGCAGTGTTAAAGATACATTTTTTGGTGCTCTTTTAGTTTTCTATTTAATTGAACTTCATAAATTACTTACAAAAACAGATTATAAATTAATTAATTATATTATTCTTGGGTTATTAATTCTTTTTATGATGTTAGTTCGTAATAATGGTATCTACATGATTTTATTTAGTTTTCCTATTCTTATTTTTATACTTAAAGATAAAAGAAAAGCACTTCTTCTAGTTTTATTTTTAAGTGTCTTTACTTATGAAGCTCATAATAAAATATTATTACCTAGCTTACATATCACCAGTGGTAGTATTAGAGAAACTTTATCTATTCCTTTTCAACAAACTGCCCGTTATGTCAAATATTATGCTGACGATTTAACCAAAAAAGAAAAGAAAACGATTGATAAAATTTTAAATTATGATACTCTTGCTAGTAGGTATAAGCCTAATATTAGTGATCCTGTAAAAAATGAATTTAATAAAAATACGACTTCTAAAGATTTAATCGCCTACTTTAAAGTTTGGTTTAAATGTTTCTTTCGCCATCCTGGTGTTTATTTTGACGCGACTATCAATACCGTTTATGGTTATTTTTATCCTAATACTTCTAATTGGTATATTTATTATAGTTATGATGAAAGATTACCTGAAAGTGGCTTAGATTACCATTATAATAATTTGGGAATAGTTAGAAATGCTTTAAGTTCTTATGGTGTTGCTTATCCTTATATTCCTTTATTAGGCTCTATTGTTAATATTGGATTCGTAGTTTGGATTTATTTATACTTACTGTGTATGTTTATTGTTGAACATAAAAAAAGTCTTATAACTTTGCTTATGCCAGCTCTTTCATTAGTTCTAATCTTAGTCGCAGGTCCTGTTAATACCTATTTTAGATATATATTCCCAATAGTCTTAAGTCTCCCATTAATATTAGGTATTACTTATGCCGAATTAAAAACCAAAAAATGAAATACTATAATCTATTAAAGATAAAAAAGATGTTTAACATCCAAATGCTTTAATTCATAACTATTGCCTTTTACTTAAATATATGTTAAACTTAAAATGTAGAACATTTAAGGATTAAATGCCTACAAGAAATTTTTCAATTTAAAGACACTTATCTTAATATCAATATGAATATACATCTTGATAAAGACAAGTGTTTTTTTGTAATATTAAAAAAATACTTTTAATATATTTTTAAACCTCATTAATGTAAAATGTTTTAGTAAAGGAAAAGCTAATTATATAGTTTAAGCATAAAATTTATATTGTTTATTAAATAAAAATGTGTTAAACTTAAAATGTAGAACATTTAAGGACTAAATGCCTACAAAAATTACTTTTTGTTGACACTTATCTTAATATCAAGTTTCACATTGATGTTGATGAGTGTCATTTTAATTGTCACAAACATCGTTGTAACAACATATAATGTTAAAATTACTTTTAACATAACACAAATGCCTCCTTTACAATTCTAAAC
>CANQBY010000112.1 GCA_947589695.1 uncultured Bacilli bacterium | reverse complement strand
GTAGACATCCATATGATATAAAGGCATTTCGCCATTTAAATATTCTTTTACCATTGTTAAAGAATATTTAAATGGCGAAATGCCTTTATATCATATGGATGTCTACCGAATAGATGAAAATCAAGAATTTGGAGTAGAGGATTATTTTAATAAAGAGGGAGTTACCATCATTGAATGGTCAGAATTAATTGAAGAGAGATTACCTCAAGAAAGACTGGAGATTAATATAAAAATAGTAGATGAAAATACACGTATTTTAGTCTTTAATCCAAAAGGAATGAGATACGAAGAACTATGTGATGCTGTGTTATAATCTCACTGTTTAAGTGGGGTTTTGTTTTGGAAAGGAGTGGGTTATGAATACAATTTATATTGATACCCATTTTAAGAATTTAGTGATGGGGTATTTGAATGATGGAAAGCTAATATGTAAAAAAGTATTAAATAGTAATAAACATTCGGAAAATACCATAAATATGCTTAAAGAAATACTAGAGGAAAATAAGCTTACGGGAGATTTAATTGATGAAGTTATCGTAATTAATGGACCGGGTTCTTTTACGGGTGTGAGAATCGGGGTAGTTATTGCTAAAATTATGAGTTATACTAAGAATATAAAATTAAAAGCAATATCTTATTTACAAGCTTTAGATTTAGATTATGATCAAGATATAAATATTGGAATAAGTGATCGTAATGGAATATATGTAGGGTCTTTTGATAAGAATCATAACTTGAAAGAAGATTATTATTATTTAACTAATGAAGAATATGAGAAAAGTTCAATAAAAATAGAAATTTTAGATGATCAAGAAGTAGATATAGAAAAAATCTATAAATATTTAGAAGATAAAGAAGAGATTAATCCCCATTTATTAAAGCCTTTATATGTCAAAAAGATAGAGGTAACTCATGATTAGAGAAGCAACAGTTATGGATATTCCAAGAATCAATGAATTAGGTGAACTTTTACATGAGAATTTTAGTAATTTATTTAAAATAAATGAAATGCTTAAAGATGGATATTCTAAAGTAATTGTTTATGAGAAACAAGAGAAAATTGTAGGATTTATAAGTGCTACAGTATTTTATGATACTTGTGATATTTTAAGTTTAGTGGTAGATCCTGAATATCGGCGAAAAATGATTGCTTCTAACTTATTAACATATCTAATTAGTGATTGTGGAGAAGGCTTAAAACTAGTTACTTTAGAAGTTGCGGCTCATAATACCCCAGCGATTAATTTATATGAAAAGTTTGGTTTTGAAATTGTGCATAAAAGAGAAAAATATTATAAAAATGATGATGCTTATTTAATGGCTAGAAAGAGTGAGTAAGATGGATGTATATATCTTGGCTATTGAATCGTCATGTGATGAAACAAGTATGGCGATAGTAAAAAATGGAAAAGAAGTAATAAGTTTGGTGATTGCTAGTCAAATGGATACTCATGCTTTATATGGGGGAGTAGTACCCGAGATTGCTAGTCGAATGCATACTGAGGCCATTACAATGGTGTTAGAAGAAACTTTAAAAAAGGCTCAAATGAAAATTGAAGATATGAGTGCCATTGCGGTCACTTGTAAGCCCGGCCTTACTGGCAGTTTAATTGTGGGAATTGAAGCAGCTAAAACCTTAGCATTAATGTATGATAAACCATTAATAGGTGTTAATCATTTGATTGGACATATTTATGCGAATAATATTGAAAATGAGATGGAATTTCCAATGCTCGCTTTAGTTGTAAGTGGGGGTCATACAGAACTTTTAATTATGGAAGATGATTATAAATTTAAAAAATTAGGGGAAACTTTGGATGATGCGATTGGAGAGTGTTATGATAAAGTAGCCCGAGTATTAGATTTAAAATATCCGGGAGGGCCTAATGTGGAGAAACTAGCTTTAGAAGGGGAACATAACTATGATTTACCCCATCCAGTGATGGATGATACTTATAATTTTAGTTATAGTGGTCTTAAAAGTGCAGTTATTAATTTAGTTCATAATAGTAAACAAAGAGGAGAAGAAATAAATAGAGCTGATTTAGCTTGCAGTTTTCAAGAGGTCGCAATTGATGAATTAACACGGAAAGTGGAAAAAGCCTTCAGGGAAACAAATATTAAAAGGCTAGTGGTGGCTGGAGGTGTTTCAGCGAATAAATATTTAAAGGGTGAAATGCAAAAATTATGTGATAAATACGAGGCTCAACTGCTCATTCCAAGACTTTTATATTGTACCGATAATGCTGCGATGATTGGGGCAGCCGCTTATCCTTTATATTTAAGAAAAGAATTTAGTGATTTTAGTTTGAATGCAAGTAGTATTGGAGATATTTAAGTAGCTTTATTGCTATTTTTTTGTAATAATTTTTAGGGACAATTGACACCGGTTTTGTTTTATGCTATACTTTAACTAGTTAAAGGAAAGGGGATATTTGGAATGAAAAATGGAAAATATAGATAAAATAGCAGTAGATTTTTTTCTTAGGACTGTGAAAAGAGAGATAAATAAAGGAAATTGGTATTTAGTTCCTAGAAATAATATAAAGTATGAAGGAAAAATAGTTAATTATAAACAAGCTTTGTTAGATTTAGGAATTGTTAATAAAAAGCAAATAGTTTATTATCTTACATCACTTAAAACAACAGATTGCTTTAATATAAGTAGAGATCATGATAAAAGAAGAGATTATAATGATGATATATACGAATTTAAAGTTATGATAAAGGGAATTGAAACTTATATAAAATTAACCTTAAATGATCGAGGAGCAGTATGTATCTCTTTTCATAAAAGTGATAGTAAGAGGAGGGATATAAATGAAAAAATATTGTTATAATTGTAATAAAGATGTAACTTATAAAGAAAAGATGGAAAATACAGAATATTCTTATCGAAATAAATCTTTTTTGATAAGAGAAAAAAAATATTATTGTACTTTATGTGGAAATGAATTAGAAGGCAATGACTTAGATGATGAGTTGGAAAATATATATAATGGTTATTTAAAATTTTATAATTTAACAAGGGATAGTTTTTTAAATATTCGTAAGAGTTTGGGTTTAAGTCAAGAAATGTTTGCTTTAGCTTTAGGTTGGAGTAAAAAAAGCGTTGTAAGATATGAAAATAATGAGGAGATTCCTAGTGGAGAATATTTAAAAACGTATATGAAATTAAATCAGGATAAAGACTATTTTGGAGATTTATTGTGGTTAAATAGAGTTAATTTAGATGATGATATCTATTATAAAATAATAAATAAAGTTAAATTAAATTTAGATATTAAATCACGAAATGTTATTTTATATTTTTTAAAAGATAAAACATTGTATTTAGGACAATTATTAAAATTATTATTTGCGGGAGATTTTTGGTGTTTTAAAAATACAGGTAGAACTTTAACTAGTTTTAAGTATGCTAGATTACCTTTTGGACCGGTTGTGGATAAATATAATGTCGTATTAAATGCGATGCTTAAAAGTGGGGAAATAACATGTGAAAATGTTTTACTTCAAGATGGGGAAAAGTTAAAATATAAAAGTGAAAAGGAAGTTGATTTAGGTTTATTTACAGATAAAGAAATTGAATTTATGCGAGAAGTTAAAAGAAAATTAGGGCAAAAAAGTGCTAAAGAATTGAGCCTTTGGTCGCATGAATTTATTGGTTGGAAGGAAACACAAATGGGAAAAATTATCAATTATGAAAAGTATGCTTCTGATTTTGTTTGGAACTAAGGATAAATAGAAAGAAAAGCTTGCAATTTAAAGTGTTTTATGGTATTATCATAATTGCAAATTTAGGTATTTGCATATAGTTTAGTGGGAGGGAAGTGGATTTGCCCTAAACCACTACACTCGAAGACAAATATTTTATAGGAGGTGTTTTCGTGGCAAAAGAAGTCGTAAAGAAAATTAAACTACAAATTGAAGCAGGAAAAGCAACACCAGCTCCTCCAGTAGGAACAGTTTTAGGTCCAGCCGGAGTTAATTTACAAGAATTTTGTACAAAATTTAATGATGCAACAAGAGATAAAATGGGCGATGTCGTTCCTTGTGAAATTACAGTTTATGATGATAGAAGTTTTGATTTTATTTTAAAAACTCCACCAGCAGGATTCTTACTTAAGAAAGCTGCTAAGATTCAAAAAGGATCTACTAAAGGAGCTAATGAAATCGTGGCTACTATTTCTAAAGAAGATTTAAGAAAAATTGCGGAAACTAAGTTACCAGATTTAAATGCTTACGATGTGGAAGCAGCAATGAATATCATCGAAGGTACAGCTCGGAATATGGGTATTGCAGTTAAAGG
>CANQBY010000111.1 GCA_947589695.1 uncultured Bacilli bacterium | reverse complement strand
TTAAGATATCATAAAATAATTATCATGACCGATGCCGATGTGGATGGTTCCCATATTCGGGTCTTACTTTTTACCCTCTTTTATCGCTTTTTTAAGCCGATTGTTGAGGCTGGCCATGTTTATGCTGCCCAACCTCCCTTATTCGTTATTAAACATGGTAAAACGATTAAATATGTCCTAAATGAACAAGAAAGAGACGAATATCTTGCTTCTTTATCACCTAATACAAAATATGATATTGCCCGGATGAAAGGTTTAGGCGAAATGGACGCTGAAGAATTAAACGAAACAACCATGGATATTCATAAACGTGTTTTAAGACAGATAACTGTCGATGACGCTATCGCTGCTGATGAAATCTTTAATAAACTAATGGGTGAAGAAATAGAACCTCGTCGGGAATTTATTGAAACTAATGCCACATATGTTGAAAATCTTGATATTTAGGAGGTTAATATGGATAGATTAGAAAAAAATAATATTGTAAAAGAGGTCAAAGATTCCTTCTTAGAGTATTCCATGAGTGTTATTGTTGCTCGGGCTTTACCTGATTTACGAGATGGTCTAAAACCAGTTCATCGTCGTATTTTATATTCAATGTATGAATCTGGTTATACTCCGGACAAGCCTCATAAAAAGAGTGCTCGTATCGTTGGTGATGTCATGGGTAAATATCACCCTCATGGAGATTCCAGTATCTATGAAGCTATGGTCCGGATGGCTCAAGACTTTAGCTATCGTTATATGTTAGTGGATGGCCATGGCAACTTTGGTAATATTGAAGGTTATGGTGCCGCTGCCATGCGTTATACTGAATCTCGGTTATCTAAAATATCATTGGAATTATTGAGGGATATCCGCAAAAATACTGTTAATTTTACCCCAAACTTTGATGAATCGGAACAAGAACCGGAAATTCTTCCTTCTAGATTTCCTAATATTCTAGTAAATGGTACCACCGGAATTGCCGTAGGTATGGCCACCAATATCCCACCTCATAATTTAGGTGAAGTAGTTGATGGCTGTGTTGCTTACATTGATAATCCTGATATTGATACCGCGGGCCTTATGCAATACATTAAAGGTCCTGACTTTCCAACTGGCGCCATAATTTTAGGCAACAGTGGTATCAAAAAAGCTTATGAAACTGGTCGTGGTACCATTACCATTCGTTCTCGGGCTGAAATAGAAGAAAAAAATGGTCGGGAATATATAGTTATAAGCGAAGTTCCTTACAGTGTTAATACTTTAGAACTAAAAAACAAAGTTGCCGAATTAGTTCATAATAAAATAATTGATGGAATCACTGATTATCATGTGGACTTAAAAGAAGGCGTAAAAATCACTATTACGCTAAGAAAAGATGCAAATGCTCAAGTAATTTTAAATAAATTATATAAACATACAGCTTTTCAAACATCATATGGTATAATCTTCTTAATGCTTGATAATGGTGTACCTAAAACATTAGGTCTTAAAGATATAATTGCCAAATATATTGATTATCAAAAAGAAGTTATAATAAGAAGAACCCAATTCGATTTAGATAAAGCTGAAAAAAGAGTTCATATTCTCCAAGGTTTAATGATTGCATTAGATCATATTGATGAAGTAATTAAATTAATTCGGGGATCTAAAACTGATGAAGAAGCCAAAAATGGTTTAATGACCAAATTTAGTTTATCAGATGAACAAGCCGAAGCTATCTTAGAAATGCGTTTAAGACGTTTAACCGGCTTAGAAAGAGATAAAATTGAAGAAGAATTAAACGAATTATTAAAACTTATCGATGAACTTCGTAGCATTCTTGCTAGTGAAGAAAAAGTCTTACATATTATTAAAGAAGAATTATTAGAAATTAAAGATAAATATGGTGATAAACGTCGTACCGATATTGATATGAGCGCTATTGAATACATCGAAGATGAATCACTAATTCCAGAAGAAGATATCTTAATTGCCTTAACTAATAAAGGTTATATAAAACGCACTACTAGTGATACATTTAAAGTTCAAAAACGTGGTGGTATGGGTATTAAAGGTATGACTACTAATGAAGAAGATTATGTTGAGCAAATGATTAATTTAGGTACTCATGATTACTTATTATTCTTCACCAATAAAGGTAAAGTATATCGCTTAAAAGGTTATGAAATCCCTGAATTTAACCGTCAATCTAAAGGCTTACCAATAATCAATCTCCTTCAATTAGAAAAAGATGAGAGCATTAATACTATGCTTAGTGTATCTAATCAAGAAGAAAATAAATATTTACTATTTGTAACCAAAAATGGTTTAGTAAAACGAACAGCCATAAGCGAATTTGAGAACATACGTACGTCTGGTAAGATTTGCATTAGCTTGAAATCATCAGATGAACTATTATCTGTTAAAAAGACCGATGGTAATAAATATGTCTTATTAGGTAGTGAAATAGGTCGAATGGTTAAATTTAAAGAAAATAATATCCGAACTATGGGCCGTACTGCTAGTGGTGTTAAAGGAATCAATCTAGATGGTTCAAAATGTGTTTGTGCCGAAGTAGTAACCGAAGAAGATAAAATATTGTTGGTAACTGAAAAAGGATATGGAAAAAAGACTTTAGTAAGTGAATTTAGAGAGACTAGCCGTGGAAGTAAAGGTGTAAAAGCACTAAATATTACCGATAAAAATGGTAAGATTGCTGCTGTAAAAACTGTAATTGAAGATAAAGAATTAGTTATCATGACTAATACTGGTACAACAATGCGTATGTCTCTTGCTCAAATTAATACTTTAGGTCGTGTAACTCAAGGTGTAAGACTAATTAATCTTAAAGATGGTCAATATGTAACGACTATAAGTTTAGTTGATAAACCAGAAGAAACCCAAGATACTGAGGATCTAGAAGATTCATCCGAAATAATAAATGAAGAAAGTAATGCTGAATAAGCATTATTTTTTTTGTTCAAAATGTTAATAATGATTTTAAAAAAATAATGTGGATAACTTTAAAAATACTGGGAAATCAACATATGTTTCACGTGAAACATTAAAATCCGTATTTTATCAAATACTCATCTGATTTTTAAACCAACCACAATTTAAGGTTGCCGGTGAATTAGATTTTGGTTCCATAAATATATGATCCTTAAAAAACTACTAATGAAGTTTATTGTAAAAACAAATTTAAACTTCAATAAAAATTAATTACTAATAAATATTTTCTTTATAAAAAAAGTTATAAACAATGTTTCACGTGAAACATTGTTTTGATATTTCTAAAACAATTAATAACTTTAAATTAAAAATTTAAAAACTTTATTTAAAAAAATAATTTTAATTATAAAAAATATATCTTATTTAAATAAATTTATAATTAAAACAATAATATGTTTTAAAAATATATAAAAATATAAACAAAGGTTAATTTTAAAATTATGAAAGCAATAAAATAAAAAATATTTAACTAACAAATAGAAAATTGATATAATTATAAAATAAAAAATTATTATTTAATAAATAAAAAAATCACACTAAAAATTACTAACAATGTTTCACGTGAAACATTGACAATAAAAAAACTGTAAAAAAATATGTTTCACGTGAAACATCACTTGCAAAATTATCAAATATGTGATACATTAATAATGTGCAACAAATATATTGTAACCTGGTCAGAGTTGGAAGACAGCAGCCACATCAATCCCTATTTGTGTGCACTTTTTTAATGGAGGAATAATTATGCCTGAAAAATATTATCAAATTTTAATGAATCTTTGTAGAAAAGCTTCCAAAAAAGATGAAGTCCCTATCGCTGCAATATTAGTTGATAATGATAAGATCATCGCCAAAGCTTATAATACACGGAAAACGAAAAATAATGTGTGTAATCATGCAGAAATGTTAGTAATTAAAAAAGCTAGTCGAAAATTAAAAGATTGGCGCTTAGACAATTGCAGTATTTATGTGACTTTAAAACCATGTAATATGTGCGAAGCTGCCATCCGGCAAGCCCGTATTAAAAATGTCTATTATTTACTCGATAAACCAGAATCTAAAAAAGAATATTATAAAACTAATATCGAACAAACAAACATACATACGCAAATAGACGAATATTCTCAATATTTAAAAGACTTTTTTAAGAATTTAAGAGACAAAGCCTAATATCTATGTTATAATTAAATAGGTGATAAAAATGGATTACAAAGTACTATATCGCAAATACCGTCCTAATGATTTTTCCAGTATAATTGGCCAAGATTACATTGTATCCATTTTAAAGAATGCAATAAATAAGGATAAAATATCTCATGCCTACATCTTTTCAGG
>CANQBY010000110.1 GCA_947589695.1 uncultured Bacilli bacterium | reverse complement strand
TCAGTAACAGGAATAGAAGGAACAAAAAAGCTTATTTGCTCAAGCACAGATGATTATGGATCCTCATATTATTTTAGAGGAAAAGCAGATAATTGGGTAAAATTTGCTGGTAAGTTGTGGCGGATCATCCGAATAAATGGCGATGGTAGTATAAGATTAATTTATGCAGGAGAAAGTTCTAGCCAAGTGGGACCAAAAAGCAATGGAACCAACGCTTTAACCGGTCAAGCATATAATAAGACATATGGCGATAATACCTATGTAGGATTTACTAATTTTGGAGGTTCTACTGCAAATAAGACCTATGAACAAGCACGTACTGGTTCCAATCCGAGTGATATATTAGGTGTACTAAATGATTGGTATACATCTAATTTGCAAAGTGTTGAGGACAAGTTAGAAAAAGAAGCTGGATTCTGTAATGATAGACAAAAATCCTCTAATACTCACGGAAGTAGTAGTTATACGAATAAAGGATATGGAACAGAACCAACATGGTATGCTCCGTTCGATAGAGTAGCTGCAAGTGCTACTTCAAGTAGTTATGCTAGCGTAGGATCTGAACAAAAGCCAACATTGAAATGTGGTAGTACAACGGAAGATTTTAATAAAGATTATTACACAGCAACTGATTCAACAAGAGGAAATCATAAATTAACCTACCCTATAGGATTAATAACAATGGATGAGGTAATATTTGCCGGAGGATTTGCTGGGCAAAACAATACCGGTTATTGGTTATATACAGGTGAATATTACTGGACAATGTCTCCACGTTCTATGAATACCAACGGTAATGCTCTCGTGTTCCGTGTGTATAGTGATGGCGACCTCGCTTACAGCCCCGTGAACGGCGGTAGTGGTGTGCGCCCAGTAATTAATCTCAAAGCTAATACAACGTTTACATTCCATGATTCTAGTTCAGCGACTAAAGGAACAGTAACAAATCCATACGAAGTCTCATAGACGAAGTATGGTAGAGCACTTTTCAAGGAGTGTAGTGTGACAATTCTTTTTGATTATGAGTTTTCAAAAAGTTACTTTGAGTAAATTGCAATTAAGCTTGAATTTTATTTATCTATTGCAATTATTCTTGATATTTGTTAAAATTAAAAAAATAAAAGTCTAAAATAAAAATAGACTTTTTTAAATGGAGTTTGTCATGGATTTAAAAAATATTATCTGGAATAAAGAAAATTATAATTTATTTATTAATTATTTAATAAGTATTAAAGATTCTAAATATGAAGAATTTAATCATAAAATAATTATTACTAAATATCCTATGTTAGGTATTAAAATACCTAAATTAAGAAGTATTTCCAAAGAAATATTTAAAGGAGATTATAAATCTTTTTTAAATATTATTACTGATAATTATTATGAATTAGTTTTAATTAAGGGTTTAATTATTAGTTATCTTAAAGATTTAAACAAATTAAATATTTATTTTAATTCTTATATAGATTTAATTGATAATTGGGCTTTATGTGATACTTTTTGTAATAGTTTAAAAATAGTAAATAATAATAAAGAATATTTTCTAAATATTATAAATAATTTAATTAATTCTAAGAAAGAATATTATGTAAGGGTAGGTTTAGTTTTATTATTAAATTATTATGTTGAAGAACAATATTTAGATTATATTTTTAATATTATTACTAAAACTAATAGTAATTTCTATTATGTTAATATGGCTCGTTCTTGGCTCTTATGTGAATGTTTTACTAAATATAGCAATATTACTTTAAAATATTTAGAAACTAATACTTTAGATAAATTTACTATAAATAAAACTATTAGTAAAATTAAAGATAGTTACAAAGTAAGTAAAGAGCTAAAAGAATATGTTTTAAAATATAAGAAATAATCTTGATTAATAATTATAGATATGATACTATTATCTTACAGGAGCAGAAATGCTTTAGATCGTATATATTTTAGTATATACGGGGATACGGACTAGTTTTAGACTAGTCTTTTAATATTAAATAATATATGTTATACTTAATATGTGATTTATATGGAAAAATTAGATATTATTTTTGAAAATAAAGAAATAATTGTTGTTAATAAACCTCCTAAAATGCTTACTATTTCCGATGGTAAAACTACTAATACTTTATATAGTCGAGTAAGAGATTATGTTAAAAAACAACATAAAAGTAATAAAGTATTTATTGTTCATCGTCTTGATAAAGATACCTCAGGTGTAATTTTATTTGCCAAGAACGAAAGATTAAAACAAGAATTACAAAATAATTGGCATAATCTTACTAAAAGATATTATATAGGTATTTTAGAAGGGGTTTTACCCGAAGATAATGGCCTAATAAAAGAATATTTAAAGGAGACTAAAACTCATTTGGTTTATGCATCAAAAAATAAAAAAGGGGACTATGCCGAAACTAAATATCAAGTGTTAACTAAAACAAAACATAATACCAGCATTTTAATTGAAATTATGACGGGTCGTAAAAATCAAATTCGGGTTGGTTTTCATAATTTAGGCTATCCCATAATTGGTGATAAAAAATATCATAGTACTACTAATCCTTTAAATAGGTTAGGTTTACATGCTTATATCTTAAAAATAACTATCAATAATAAAGAATATGAATTTGTTGCTCCTATTCCCAAAGATTTTAAGAAATATTTACCTCCTGATATAATAAAAGAAACTAGTTGTTAGTTTCTTATTTACTTTCTAATTTTCTAATACTACTAATAATTGTTTTATTATCAATATTATTTATTTTATAATATCCATAATCATTCATAATTTTAAAAGTTTCAAATTGTAATTTAAGTATTTCATCTAAACAACTTTTAAAAGTATTATGAACTGTTTTATTTGAACTTTCTAAAGAAGCATGAACATATACTTCTGTAGTACTTTTAAGTAATAATAAAATACTTTCTAAAATTAGTTTATCACTCATTACTAATATCCTCCATTGTTTTTAAAACTTTTGTTTTTAAATTATCATGTTTTTTAATTTGATTTTTAATAAAACTTTTTAAATTACTATCTTCTACAATCTCTAAATAATAATTAAAAATATTTATTAAATTAGCTTCATGACTAACTGCGTCTTCCATATAAAGTAAATCTTTTTGGGTCATTTTATCTTTCCTCCTAGTAGTATTATGGTTTACTTATAATATTTTAAACCTAAAAAAAACTAACTTTTTAAAAGTTAGCTAAATTATTTATTAAAAGCTGTAATTATATTTGTAAAAATAGTTTGTAAGTTTTGTAATCCTTCCTCGGTAGTTGCTTCACATCGCATTACAATATTTGGTCCGGTATTACTAGCTCTAACTAAAGCCCAACCATTATTAAAGTTTGCTCTAACCCCATCTATGGTATTTAATACCCATTTTTTTGATTCGCAAAATTCTTTGATTTGGTTAATAACTTCAAATTTGGTTTCATCTTTCGCGGGAAATTTAATTTCTGGAGTACTGTAATATTTTGGAATATCACTTAATAGTTTACTTAAAGAGGCTGGGGTTTTACTAAGAATTTCTAATAGTCTTAAACCAGCATAAATGCCACTTCCAACATCCGCGACTTTATCTCTAAAATAGAAATGTCCCGAATATTCTCCTCCGAAAGGTAGATCATCTTCTTTAACTTTTGCTTGGGTAAAACTTGCTCCTGTTCTATAACAAATAGGGGTACCACCCAATTTTTTTATTTCATCTTCCAAAGCTTTACTACATTTAACATCATATAAGAAAGTTTTATTTTTTACATTATTAATGATATTTCGAATTACTAAAATCATAAAGTGATCACTTGGTACTACATTTCCTTGTTCATCAACAATTCCTAGTCTATCCCCATCACCATCAAAAGCAATCCCACAGTCGGCTTTTACTCTTAAAACTTCTTTTTTTAAGGCTTCTAAATTAGCTTCTACTGAAGGATCAGGATGATGATTAGGGAATCTTCCATCACTTTCTTCATAAATTATTTCAAAATCGACATTTACTTTTTCAAAAACTTTTCTTGCGACTATGGAAGTTGTTCCATTTCCTAAATCAATTACAACTTTTCTTTTTCTTCTTCCAAATTCTAATCCATATCTAATAAATTCTACATACTTATCGGTAATATTTCCACTAGAAACTGTTCCATTTCCAGTTAAAAACTTTCCGGCCAGTGTATAGTTTTTAAAATCTTCAATCATCTCTCCTCGGGCATTGGCTAAATTATCAAAGGAAAATTTAAAACCATTGTCATCTTTTGGATTATGGGAAGCTGTAATCATAATTCCATAAATATTATGTATGTAGCGGGCATAATAATGCATTGGGGTTGTTGTTAAACCATAATTATAAACATTAAGTCCA
>CANQBY010000109.1 GCA_947589695.1 uncultured Bacilli bacterium | reverse complement strand
GTCACGGCAGCACTAACTGAATTCCATTTATTATTTTGGGCAGTAGTAAGACCACAATAGGTGGCTCCTTTTCCTACAGTAACACAAGCGCCAGTGACACCAATATTATAAAAATTATAATAACCACGGAAATCATAAGTTTCCCCTTGAATTAAACCATTAAAGATACCTTGATATAAATTTTTAAGACGAGTTGTAGTTCCTAATTCTTGATACATTCTCGAAGCTAAGTGAATGGGATTAATATTTGTTTTTTTACCACCTTCGGTAATTAATTTAGCTAAATCTGTACCTTGATTTTGATGATATTTATAAAAATCAGCACTTTCAATAATAGATTTAACAATGGTAGGGTAATCATCTTCTAAGGCACTATTATAGCGATTATATTCAAACTGGAAAATAGAACTTTCATTTAAAAAATTACGAGGATCAAGATAATGGGCAACACCACTTTGATTGACGGTTACAAAGCCACCTTCATTATAATTACAAGAAGTATCTTTCCATTCACTGCGCGGATTATAGACCAAAGAGTTGCCACAAGAAGTAAATTTATCAACAGGTGTTGTCCATTCTAGTTTAGTTTCAATAGCTTTAAATTGCCATTTCGGATGTCTTGCCTTTAAACTACATAAATCATCCCAATAGGTAGCAGGAAATCCTTCGGCTTTAAGTTCAGCTTCACAAGCGGTACGAGCTTCGGTGTTTTCTTCTTCCATATCGATATAAGCTCTAACATAAGTACTGCAAACATAACCACTTTTACCACTTACATCAACTTCATACCAACCAGCATCACAAGAGCCATTATGAGGTTCATCAGGAACAATAGAAGTTTTCTTTAAATTATAAGTAGTACCTACACTGCCAAGTTCCAGACGATTATAATTTGTACCAGGACCACTTCGAACATTAACGGCGTCTAATAAAACAACATATTCAGTACTAGCAGATACAGGTAAAAAAGGATAAGAGAAGATAATTATAAAGATTAAAAAATATTTAGAAAAGCGCTTCATAATTACCTCCTTTACTGATATATAATAATTATAATATAAATACTAGGTTTACTCAAGATATGGTAAATAATTTGTCGTAAAAATGTTGTAAAGATTAAAAATAATTGAAACTGGACATAATATATTATATAATGATAATAGAAAGAAGTATAAGGGTAGCAAAATGAAAGTATTATTTAATAAAATTAAAAAAGTTAATAAAATATTTTTAATTATATATCTTTTAGTTATATTAAGCTTTGGGGTTTGTTATGGTTTATTTATTAAGAATATGCTTAGTTTAACCAGTATTGAAACCATAATTAGAACAGTTATAATTGGGGTTTTAGGTTTATGGTTAGGAATTTATTTTTTATGGAATTTAGTTAATTTAATTTTAAAAAAACATATTACCATTGCCATAACATCAGCGATATGTTTAATTTTAATGGCTGGTTTAAGTGTTGTAAATTATTATGTAGAAGAATTAAATCAAGGAATTAATAATTTAGCGGAAAAAGATTTTATTACTTATACTTCAAGTTTAGTGGTTTTAAATGAGACAAATATTGATCAAAATAGTACTTTAGGGATAATTAAAGGAGATAATGAAGAACGAAGTTTAGCTCATGATTTAGCAATTGAATTAATTAAAAAAGAAAAGTTAACAAAGAATAAGATTTTAGAATATACCAGTTATTATGATATGATTTATGATTTATTAAATAAAAAAGTAGATGGAATATTTTTAGCACCTAATTATTTAACGATTTTTAGTAATGAGGAATTTGAAGGATTAGAAAATACTAAAATTATTTATAATTATAGTAAAGAAATGAAAAATGAAGATAAACTATTAGTTAGTACTAAAAAATTAACAGAACCTTTTACCCTTTTATTAATGGGGGTTGATAGTGTGGAAGATGGACTTAATGCCGGAACGTCATTTAATGGTGATACTTTGATGATGATTACTTTTAATCCTAAAACTTTAAATGCTACCATGTTTTCAATTCCTAGAGATACTTATGTCCCAATTGCTTGCAATAATAATCGTTATGCCAAAATTAATTCTTCAGCAGCCTATGGAACAAGTTGTGTTATTGATACCGTGGAACATTTTACAGGTATCGAGGTAGATTATTATGTAAAAATAAACTTTAAGGGCGTAGTTGATTTAGTAGAAGCTTTGGGGGGTGTGGAAGTAGATGTGGAAAAACCGGATTACAATGTCTATTTAAATAAGTATCACGGACAGGTTTGTGAACAAAATTCTTTACGACAATTTGGAGATAATTTAATTTGTATTGACCCCGGTTTACAAACTTTAAATGGCGAAGAAGCTTTAGCGTATGCTAGATGTCGGCATGCTTATTTAATGAGTGATATTGCACGTAATAAACATCAACAACAAATAATTGAAGCAATTGCTAAAAAAGCCGCGAATGCTAATTATATAAATAAATTTAGTGATATATTAAATGCGATAACAAATAATATTGATACGAATATGAGTCGGGAACAAATCTTATCTTTTTATGAAGTACTTAAAAATATGATTAGTAAAACTTTAAAAGATGAATCTTTCTTAACTATTCAAAAAACTTATTTAGAATACTATAACTTACCAGTAAGATTAAGTAATAATGGTAGTATAACATCAGCGATAGGTCATTATCCAGGTAGTTTAGAGGCAATTGTTAATTTAATGAAAGTTAACTTAGAATTAAAAAAGAAAGAGACAATTAAAACCTTTAGTTTTGATTCTAACGAAGAATATATAACTAAATTAACAGGTCAAGGTATTACAACTGGCGAAAGATTAGTTACTATGCCTAATTTTGTGGGGAAAACTGTAAGTGAAGTAGAAAATTGGGCCTTAAATAATAATATTGAACTTACCACCCAATTTGTCGATAATACAAGTCCTTATTATAATGTAGAGGTAGCTCCAGGGTTAGTAGCTTTTCAAAGTGTTAGTAATGCTGTCTTGTTAAAAGGAATAACTGAACTTACTATTTATATCAATGATGGTTTACCTCCAGTTAGAGATCCAAATGAGCCAAATGATGAAGAAGACGATAATTCATCAAATAATTCGACTCAGGATGATTATTTTGAAGATGAAGGTTTAGATTTCGTGTTCCCATATTAAAAGATGAATTTTAAATCATCTTTTTTTATTGCAAATCTTTTAAATATTTTACTTTACTTCGACCTAGAACATAATCAGAAGAAATACCTGCTTTCCCACAAATAGCTACAAGGTATGAGGTTTGAATTAAAAATTTGCCCGTTTCATATCTACTCCAAGAAGAATTTTCAATAGATAAAAAATCAGCAATTTCTCTTAAAGTCATATTTAGTTCTAATCTTAATTCTCTAGTGTGCGTACCAACTTCTTTTAAATTTAAAGTATATTTATCTTTTTTAGATATTTTTATATTGGATAAACCTAATAAATAATCTGTGTTTATTTTAAAAATATTAGCAAATTGAAATACTCGTCTAATGGGAATTTGTTCTATTTCATTTTCCCATTTACCATAAGTTTCTTTTCTAACTTCTAACAAATTAGCAACTTCGACTTTAGTAAGATTGTTAGCATTTCTTATATCTTGAAATCGATACATAATACCACCTTATGATATATTTTCTCATTTATGAAAAAAGTTGGCAAAAAAGTGGTGTAAATTGCAGCAAGCTATGTTATAATAGAGGCAAGAAAGGAAGTATTTTAAATGAATAAGCGAAAATTAATAATTATAGTAGAAGTGGTGATAATTTTACTTGCTATGTCAATATTTGGATCTTTTGCCTACTTTTCTATTAGTGGAAAGCAAGAACTGGCTAATGAATTTTCCAGTGGGTGCTTAGATATAAAAATTAATGATGTTACAAGTGCGATAAATATTAAAGGAGCTTACCCTATTACAGATGTAGAAGGTTTAAAAGGAGGTAATGGTTATACTTTTACAGTTAAGAATAACTGTGATATGCCGGCGAAATATCAAATAAATTTAGAAAGTTTAAGTGATCCCCAGGATTCAAAAACATTAAAAAGTAACTATGTTAAAGTATCTTTAGCAAGTGATACAATGGATAATTTGATAACTAAATTAAGTGATAATCAAATTGAAAGAACTTTTGTTGATGGTTCTTTTGCCTCATATAAATTATATACTGGGACTATTCAAGGGAATGTTACAAAAACATTTACTTTAAATGAGTGGATGGATTATGATACCACCAAAGAACAAGGAGCCGAAAAAGTATTTAGGAGTAAAATTAATGTTATAGCAAATACCACAATTGTAGATACTGATACAACAGAAATTAAATTTGACTATGCTGAAGATAATATTACTTTAAATACGAATTTAAACAATTTAAAATATTGTGAAACAACCGCGAATAAATGTGACCC
>CANQBY010000108.1 GCA_947589695.1 uncultured Bacilli bacterium | reverse complement strand
ACTTTGTTTTAAAAGTTGGCAAGCACCAAGACCCCCTTAAAGATGTGTCTCGCATGATAAACATACTATATTTTTAAGGCTTTGTCAAATTACAGATTTTGTTAAATCTGCATGAAATTGGCGAAAAATATGACAGATATTTATAAATCTGCAACAGATTTGATTAAATTGGGAACAGATTAATAAAAATCTGTTTTTTAAAAAAAATTACAAAAAAATAAAGATAGGTATAAAACCTATCAATATAAAGTAATAAAAATATAACTTGCCCTTAGATAAGAAGTTCAGCACTAAAGGCAAGATTTTTATTCAGTAACGACGACATATGGATTATCAACTGTACCATTTCCATCAGGTTTAAATTTAGTATTTGATTTGAGATTTATTACTGGACGTACACCATAAGTACCACTAACGCCACCGCTAGTTGGATAACCATCAAAATCAACACGGAGCATGGTCGCTTGACCAGAATCAAATTGACGAGGACTCATTGTCCAGTAATATTCATGAGTATATAAATAGTAACTTGAGTTTGTTTTTCCAGAGTAACCTCCTGCTAATAATACTTCATCAGCTGTTATAAGTCCTATTGGATACTTTAATATCTGATTCCCCTTACTTGCTCCAGATTTTGTGAATAAGTCTCTTTGATATGCTTCATTATTTACCTCTACGCTTTTCTCTTGTTCATCTGTTGTTCTAGCATTTACACCACATTTGAGAGTTGGTAATTGTTCGGTTCTATTATTATCATTTTTTTGGATTCTTCCCCACATGGCATAACTTGTTGTTGATGTTCCGTATCCCGTTCCATTATTAAAAAGGTTATGCACGCCTGTGACTTTTTGACGATCATTACAAAATCCTGCATTGGGGTCTATATAATCTTCATACTTTTTCAAATTGTTTTCATACCATGTATTTATTTTTACTGCTATTGTACTTGGATTAGTTGTTAAACTTTTATGAGTTTCATCATAAGTGCTAGCACTTGCATTGCCATAATAATATCCAACATAGGTATTATCGTTATAAGGAGAGGTTTTATATGCGCTTGTTTCTGCATTTGTTTTAGTTCCTGTTGTATTTGTACAATCTGCACCACTACATTGGAATATCATTCTAATTGTTCCATCGCCATTTATTCGGATGATTCGCCATCTCATTCCAGCAAATTGAACCCAATTATTGTAGGCTTGACCTCTAAAGAAATAACTTAGTCCATCATTGTCTTCAGCTATATATAATGTGTTTTTATTATCCCCATTATCTATCCCTGTTACTTTTAATACTCCATTTTCTCCTGTAGAAAAGTTTGTTCCACTTTCAGCAGTTTTAAAATTAGAAAATAATTCAGTTAAAGTATCTTTTGAAGTCTTTGGCTTTTCAAAATATAAATAACACTTAGTTCCCTTTTTAGATATATCTATCATTAATTTACTATTCGCATAGTTTAAAATATTTTTGATTTTGTCATCTTTTCCAGGTTCAGTACAATAACTCATACTATTATCTATTACATATCCGTCTTTAGGAATATCATCGGTTTCAATATATTCGGTTGTTTTATCATCTTTTTTATAAACAGCTATGATATTTAAGTCAGCACTTTCATAATTAATAGTTCCACTTGCTAACTTTACACTATCGACGGATTTATATTTCGCATAACTCATAAAGAAATTAATTATAATAATAAGTACCACTCCCACTATAATTCCACATAAAAATCCTTTTTTATTATTAGTTCCACTACTTAACTTTTCATATTTCATATTTTCATTACTCCTCTATCATAGAAAATTCTAATTTATGAATACATTATACATCATAATGCATACAATTGCAAGTATAAAGTGCATACTAATAATATTATAATGATAGCAGAAAGGATACAAATATATGAATAATGTTATAATAACTTTAAGAACTAATGAAGAAATTAAAAAAGAACTTGATATGATAGCTTTAGAAGAAAATAGAAGCTTAAATAATTTAATTGTAACTATTTTGATGAAATATTTAGAAGAAAGAAAGAAAAATAGTAAAAAATAGAAATTGGTAATTGCTTACTAATTTTTTTTATTGATATGTTTATTTTTTTAGTTTAAAATAATTATTAGTGATAAATATGTTAAAGGAATACAGAATTAAAAATGGATATACTTTAGAGGAACTAGCAGAATTATGCGATATTTCATGGCGAAATTTAGTAAGAATTGAAAATGGAAATTATCGTTATGCAAAGTTTGAGACAATAGCTAAATTATTAGTTAAATTAAAAGTAACTGATAGTGATATGCTTAAATTTATTAGAGAAGTAGCTAATAATAAATAGTTTTTTTAATAATTTGGGTTTTCTTCTTTGATTATTTCACTTAAAGGTACTAATTCATAACCTTTATAGTTTATTTCTTTTATTAACATTTTAACATCAACTAAATTAGCTTTAGAAGATATTAAAATAATACTACCACTGGTGAGTTCTTTTTTGATATCTATATAATTAGTACTAGTAAGTATTAATTTAGGTTCGACTAAATAGTTTTTATATTTTTGACAAATAGTTTTTAAATCAGGATTTAAGACGCATATATTTTTATTTTCTTTATTTAGATTTAGAGTATTTTCTAGTTCTTTAAAATTAGTTAAATCATTGTTTAAAGATTCAAAATAATTATTTTTTTGATACGTATTTTTGGTTGTAAGAATACTAGCTTTAATATTATTTTCTTTTAGATAAGTACTAATACTATTTTCCGTTTCTAAGATTAAAGAGATTTTATTTAATTTGGGATTAGCTTTACTTATTATTTTATCTTTATTATTTTCTAAAGAAATATCCGGTTTTACTTGATTAAAAACTAAGAAATATTTATTAAAAGTATTTAATTCGTGCATTTTATAAAAAGAATCTTTAAGATTTATTTCAATACCATTTAAACCAGGAATTATATATTCTCCATCAATAGTAGCATTAACACTTTTTATTTCATAAGTATTTTGTTGATCTTTTATTTCTTGCATTAAAGGGTTTTTATTTAAAACTAAACTAGCTATTTGTTCTGTATAATAAAAACTAAAAACCATGATAACAGCTAAGCCAAGATATTTTAATGTTTTTTTCAAATTTAGTCACCTATTTTAATATATGCAAAAAAAAATTAGCTAAAAACTAATTTAGCCAATTTCTTTTTTAATTAGATCAGCACCTCTTTTAGGATCCTGCAAAAGTATTTCATAAACCATTCTATTTTTCTTAAGTTCATCAATAAAGATTATTTCTTCGCGAGTCATTTGGACATATTGTATCTCTTTTTCATTATCGCTTATCTTAACCAAATAGTCGGCTCCTAAAAGATAATCCGCACTTACACCAAAGACGTGTATCATTTCGATAACCGCTTCTAAAGTAGGATTTCGAGTTTCTTTCTCGTAACAGCATATTGCTGATTTACCGACACCGATTAACTCTCCTAATTCTGTCTGTGTTAAACCTTTTTGTTTTCTGACCTCTCTTAGTCTGTTACCGTTTAACATCTTCCCATCACCCTCGTTTTCATAAACAGATTATAACTTTAGTTAGCGATTATTTGTAATTTTTTCACCTGTGGTAAAAAATACCTAGTATTTTTGATTAAATATCAATAATATTGAGGATTTTTATTCAGCTTTGGGTGTTGAAGAAATAAAGGAAACTTTGTCCACTATAACTTCAATAATATGCTTTTTTTGGTTATCTTCTGTTTCGTATGTTCTTGATTGGAGCTTGCCTTTAACTCCAACAACATCACCTTTATGACAGTAATCTTTAGTAGCGCTAGCAATACCATTCCATAGGACACATCTGATGAAATCAGCGTCATAGATACCATCAGAATTGCGATAATCGCGAGAAACGGCAATAGTGATTACTGTTCTTTTAGTCCCATCGGCACTCTCTTTAACCTCGGGATCTTGGGTAAGCCTACCCACCAAAGTAACATTATTCATGGGATATTCCTCCTTTCAGAGGAGAATATATCATGAATTAGGCGTTACTGCAAAAACAGATATTGATAAATTGGAAGACAGATTTTTTAAAATCTGCTAGCTAAAATTAAGAAATCTGCTTAACCAATTTTTATAAATCTGTAAAATTTAATATTTATGTAAACTTTACATTTGTTAACATTCCTTTAAGAGACGATTTAATTCCACCGCGTACTCTAAAGGGAGTTCGTGTTTAAAATCTTTGATAAAGCCCATGATTAATAATTCTTTCGCGGTATTTTCGTTTAATCCTTTACTCATTAAGTAAAATAATTTTTCAGCACTAACTTTAGAAATAGTGGCTTCATGTTCAATAACCGAAGAATTATTACCTAATATATTATTAGGAATGGTATCACTTTTACTTTTATTATCTAAGATAATCGTATCACATTTAATAGTTGCTTTAGAATTAAGAGCCTTGGAAGTAATTTTAGTGGTACCGCGATA
>CANQBY010000107.1 GCA_947589695.1 uncultured Bacilli bacterium | reverse complement strand
GGTAAATGACGCCCCGGCCTTAAAAAAAGCTGATGTTGGTTTTGCTATGGGTAGTGGTACTGAAGTTGCTAAAGAAGCTAGTGATATTGTAATTTTAGATGATAATATTTTATCTATTAGTAAAGCTATACTTTATGGAAGAACTATATTTAAAAGTATTCGTAAGTTTATTATTTATCAATTAACGGTTAATATGTGTGCTTTAGTTTTATCAATAATTGGTCCTTTTATTGGCATTAACACACCTATTACTATTATTCAAATGCTTTGGCTTAATATGATTATGGATACTTTCGCGGGACTTGCTTTTTCTTTTGAACCCGCTTTAGAAAGTTATATGCATGAACCACCCAAAGCTAAAGATGAACCCATTATTAATTCTTATATGATAGGTGAAGTTTTATTTACCGGTCTTTATTCTGCCTTAGTTTGTATTTTATTTTTAAAACTACCTATAGTAAGAACCTTTATAAGGGTAGGGGAAAACTATAAATATTTAATGACAGCCTATTTTGCTTTATTTATCTTTATAGGTGTCTTTAATTCTTTTAATGCTCGTAGTGAACGAATTAATATTTTTGCTAATTTATCAAAAAATAAAGTCTTTATTTTTATTATTGCTTTCATTCTTACAGTTCAAGTTTATTTAATATATTATGGAGGGGATCTATTCCGTACTTATGGCTTAATGGCTAAAGAATTCTTTATTGTTTTATTACTCGCTGCGACTGTCTTTCCTGTTGATTTTCTAAGAAAAATTTATCTGCGGCACCATCACTTAAAAACTGGTGTTTAAAAAAATTAAAACCATCGACACCCTTCGACAAATTTCGCACCTTTTTTATGTTATTATACTAATAGGTGATAAATTATGCGTACATTTTATATTTTTAATATTAATAGTAGTTTTTATAATTTAATGAAAAACAATCCTTATCATTTATTTAAAGCTATGGAAGATATTCATAACTTTGATACCAGTGATGTTGATTTAGCTTATGATTTATTTATGCAAATCGTAAGTCCTTTTGATAAAAGTAAAATTAATAATGAAATATTTACTTTATCTAAAGATAATGATTTTTATACTAAATTTCATAATGTCCATCGTATTCAAAATAAATATATTCCTGAAGATTCTATGTTAGTAGTTAATAAAGCTTTTCTTTTATTAGAAAGTAATATTTTAAAACCTACTTTTCTTAGTTCTTTAAAAGCTAATAAAAACTTATTTGTTTGTGACTTTAAAAATAAAGATTATTTTTGGTTAAATGAATTAGTATGCTTGTAAAAATTTTTAGTTTATAGTAATATATTACTAAAGGACGGTGCTATTATGTTAGGACAAATCTTATGGTGTATTATTGGTTTAGTAGTTGGTTTAATTTTAGGATTTTTAATCTCTAGACATTTTACTAAAAAGTATTTAAAAGAAAATCCTCCTATTAATGAAAAAATGATTGAAGCTATGATGAGTAGTATGGGTCGTAAGCCAAGTAAAAAACAAGTAAATCAAGTCATGCAACAAATGAATAGATTTATGTAAAAAGTTAGAATTTAACATTCTAATTTTTTTTGACAAATAACCAAATTTATGTTATGTTTATCTTGAAAAAATATTTGTTTTTCTTGCATATTATAACCCAATAGGTTATAATATATATATAGGAGGGTTTATGATTATCAATAAAACAAGCAATTACAAACGTGATTTGAAAAAATTAATTAAAAAGAATATGCTTAAAGAAATAACCAGAATAAATAATATTGAAAGTTTAATTATTGCTTGTTCTAACCTTTATGAATTATTAAACTCTCCATATAAAACAATATATTATATTGAAAAGAAAAAAGGTAATTTAAAAAAATTTTATACTGCTAGAATTAATTCTAAATTACGGTTAGTATTTAAACCAATTGGTAATTATCCATATAATATATTAGAAATAATGGAATTAGAGTTTATAGAAATAAACGCCGATCACTATGGGGAGAGATAAACATGGGCTTTGGAAGTATGTTAAAAGATTATTTAGATTATCATAAAATATCCCAAACAGATTTTGCTTTAAGATTAGGTATATCTACTAAACATATGAATGAGATAATAAATGGTAATAGTGATATTTCTCTTGAATTAATGCATGCGATAAATCTTTTGACAGGAATTGACATTAATTTAATTTTTTATGCTGAAAATCGTAAAAAAATGGCTAACTATTTACAAACTAATTTTAAAACTGAAGCTAATATCAAAAGTTTCTTAAATAGCTTTTATTTAAAAGAAATGTCCCAAAATAAATGGTTAGTTTTAAAAGATAAAGAATCAAATATTCAAAATGCTTTAGATTTATTAGAATTTTTAAATATTAAAGATTTTAATTTATTAAACAATTATTTAGATAAAAGAATTTTATATAAGAAAAAAGATGACGCTAACTTAAAAAAAATATATTTATGGATTAAATACTGTGATAAACAAGCTTTAAAAGAAGAAGTAAATGTTTACCAAAGTTCTAATTTAGTTAATTTATTAGAGGACTTAAAAAAAGTTCAAAATGAAAAATTTAATGAATCAAAGTTAATTAAATTATTTAATAAATATGGTATTTATTTAGTTATTGAAGAAGCCTTAAAAGGTACTAAAATTAGGGGATGTACCATGATAAAAAATACTAATCCTGCCATTTATATCACTAAATATTTAAAAGAAAAATCTTCTTTTTACTTTACTTTATATCATGAAATAGGTCATATCAAAACTGATTATAACCAAGCTAAAAACAAAATATTAATTTCAGATCTTAATAATGAAGATAAATGTGATGAGTTTGCTTTAAATGCTATGATTAGTAAAGAAGTATGGCAAGAAATTTTACAAAATTATGACGCGAAAAATAAAATTTGCCAAGCCCATAAAATTCCTTTATGTTTTTTATATTCTCGTCTAGCCTATGCTGGTTATATAAAGTATAATAGTAAAGAATACAATAATTATAAAGAAGTTATATATTAGAAAGGAACTTAAAATATGTTAGGAAAAGTTCATACTCCCCAAACTAATGAAGCTGAACATTTTGTATTAAAAGTTTTTGAAAAATTAAATTTTATTAACCTTAAAGAAGATAAATTAATAACTAGACCTCGTATTTTTGTCCCTGATTTTATATTGCAATATAAAAATCAAAAATATTGTCTTGAAGTAAAATTAAATTTTGTCATTTCTTTTTTAAGTAAGACAATTACTAATTTTTCTCATCTTTTAAAACAAAATGATTATTATGGTATTATTGTTATTCTAGATAAAGTTCCTCAAGATTTTAAAGATTTAATCCAAGAGGATTATAATATTACAATTTATGATATATCTAATATTTTATATCTAATAGGTGATAATGAAGAATTACAAAATGATTTAAAAAAGGTTATTAGTTTTTCTTTAAATGATATCATTCCCGAAAGGGTAGATTTTAATAAAACTATAGAATCTCTTCCTAAAACTAAAACTAATTATATTTTAGAATTAGAAAATATCAAAGAAGGTAAAGAAGGAGCTTCCAAATACGAAACATTTATGGAAAAAATAATTAAAGAAATTTTTTCTGATGAATTAATGCTTTTTAAAACTCAATATCGTACTGAAGATAATCTAAATATTTTTGATATGATTTGTAAAATAAAGAATGAAACTAAAGATGATTTTTTTAATATGATTGAAAAATTTTATCAAACAAAATATATTTTATTTGAATTTAAAAATTATCAAACTGTTATTAAACAAGGAGAAATATGTAGCACTGAAAAATATTTATATGCGACAGCCTTAAGAAAAGTAGCTATTATTTTTAGTCGCCATGGAATCGACCATAATGGCCAAAAATTAATTAATGGCATTTTAAGAGAAAGTGGAAAATTAATTATAGTTTTAAGTGATAATGATTTAAAGGAAATGCTTACCATTTATGAAAAAGGTGACAAAGCTTCCATTATCTTAACTAAAAAAATAGATCAAATTTTAACAACGTTAGAAAAATAAAAAAAAGAAAATGCCATTAAAAATTTACATTTTTTTCTTGATTTTAGAATATATATATGATAGACTTATTAATAGAATAAAAGGTGGTGTAAGGATGGACTTCCTTAATAAATTATATGAAAGTAATTATTTTGGCATAAGTTTATTTGCCGTTATATCTTTTTTAGTTGTAACCTTTTTAATTGTGTTATTTTTTGGTAAAAAAGATGAAAAGAAAAGAAAATTAGAAGAAACAAATAGTTTAAATATAAATAATGATCTGAATACTTTTAAAGAAACTACCGAACCTGTATCTTTAGAGACAACGGTTTCTCCTGTAGCTCCTCTTAATATGGAAAATGCTCCTGAAGAGCCAAATCTAAACAGTGTTCCTATTGCTCCAATTGCTCCGGTAGCCCCTACAAATCCGATTGAACCAAATCCGGTGGAGCCAATTTCTCTTAATGTGGAACCTGTTTCAACTGTTCCCTTAGTTGATGTTCCAAGTAGTGAGCCAATTGCGCCTCTTACTCCCTCAATCGAGCCTGTAACTCCTAGTATCGAAGAGAGTG
>CANQBY010000106.1 GCA_947589695.1 uncultured Bacilli bacterium | reverse complement strand
TATGATCAGGATCTAAATTTGTATCCGGTTTTCCATCACCATCTGTATCACAATTTGAAGAACAATCTTTATTGTCACTGTCTAAGAAACAATTTAAATCGCATTTGCCATCACCATTTAAATCAACATTTCGATCTGGGAAACCATCTCCATTATCATCACAATTAACATCACATTGTCCATCATTGTTAGTATCTTGATTCATTAAATTTTTATCTGGCTTTTCATCTCCATCTGTATCAATAGCTACATCTGGAACCCCATCTTTATTAGCATCTATATTATAATCTGGTTTTCCATCACCGTTATTATCACAATTTAAATCGCATGTACCATTATCATCTGGATCTAAATTTGTATCTGGAAGACCATCACCATCAGAATCACAATTCTTTTTATCTTTACATCCATTTTCAGGGTCTGGTTTTTCCGTGATATTTTTATCTGGCTTATCATCCCCATTAGTATCACAATTATAATCACAAATATTGTCATTATTAATATCACAATTTAAATCACAAACTTTATCACCATTGGTATCACAATTTTTATCGCACTTGCCATCACCATCAATATCAACATTTAAATCTGGTGTGCCATCACCATTAGTATCACAATTAGTTTCACATTCTTTATCTTTACCCGTACAATTCAAATCGCATTTACCATCATTATTGGTATCACAATTTCGATCGCACTTGCCATCACCATTATCATCGCAATTCAAATCACAAGTTCCATCACCATCAATATCAACATTGGTATCTGGCCATCCATCTCCATTTGAATCACAATTAGTTTTATCTTTACAACTACCATTTTCATCAGGTGTAGTAACTAGATTTTTATCTGGCTTTTTATCACCATCTGTATCTTTATTTACATCTGGATTTTTATCTTTATCTACATCTAAATCAGTATCTGGTTTGCCATCATTGTCATTATCACAATTGGCGTCACATTCTTTATCATCATTAAAATCTAAATTTGTATCAGGCATTCCATCTCCATCAGAATCACAATTTAATTTTCCAGCACAACTACCATTTTCTGGTTTTTCTGTTTTATGTTCATCAGGCTCTTTATCTCCATTTTTATCACAATCAAAATCACACTTGCCATCACCATCATAATCTTTGTTGTAATCCGGAATATTATCTCCATCTTTATCACAATTGGTGTCACACTTACCATCATCGTCTGTATCAATATTTACATCTGGTTTATAATCACCATTTGTATCACAATTTAAATCACACTTGCCATCTTTATCTTTATCTAAATTTACATCCGGTTTTTTATCATTATTAATATCACAATTTAAATCACATTTACCATCATTATTGGTATCACAATTTAAATCACATTTGCCATCTTTATCCGTATCAATATTAAAATCTGGTTCGCCATCACCATTAGTATCACAATTAGCACTACATACACCAGTATTGTTTAAATCAAGATTTGTATCTGGCCATCCATCACCATCTGTATCACAATTACGATCACATTTGCCATCACCATTAGTATCTTGATTAATTAAATTGGTATCAGGAACCCCATTTCCATCACTATCGATATTAAAATGCGCCTTTCTATCTCCATTAAAATCAAGATTTATATCTGGTTTTTTATCACCATTAATATCACAATTGATATCACACTTACCATCACCATCTAAATCAATATTAATCTCTTCACTAGAATTCCTTATGCTAGAATAAGCAAAATACAACCCTAATAAAGTTACTAAGATTATTAAAATACAAAGAATAATAATAACTATTGTCTTTCTTCTATCTTCTTCTTTTTCTTTTTCTAATAAAGCATACTGTTCTTGTAAATTGGTATCTTCCATACAGACACACTCCCTACTATTTAAAAGTATAACATAACCTTAAAGTTATCGCAATATAAAAAAATTAAAAAACGAAAAAAACTGAATAAACTATTCAGCTTTAGATTCATTAAAAGTAACATCAATGTTAGCTACAAAACTTTTACCTTCATTATGATTTTGCTCTTGTCCAGTATCTTTAAATTCTAATCTTAATACATAATCTGTTTTGCCATTGCTCTCACATTCAACTTTATATGGGTTTGTTTCTTTTACTCCATTTGTTAAATCAACTGGTCCTACAAGTGGAACTGCTTCTAACTCACCATTACTACCTTTTTTATATAAAGAATAAACTAATTCCTGAGCATTTTCCTGACAATTATTAGTACCACTTTTAGTACACTTTGTAAAATCATTCGTGGAAATATCAAAATGAATATAGTATGTCACCGTGCTTATACTGTCAGAAATAGAACTTACAGTCACACTAAATTCTTTATCAATTTTAGTCCCGGGTACAATCGCCTTTTCTCCCGTTAAATCAATTTTACTAGATCCACCATCAAATTCTACCCTCGGAACTTCTCCTGTACTAGTACTCATTTTAACACCTTCGCCTTTTACTCCACCTGTAGAAGTAAAATAAGCCAAAGAATATCCTCCACTAATAATTAAAACACATATTATTACACTCAAAATAATATATTTTTCCAAATAATGCAATTCAAATTTCATACTTAAGCCTCCATAGCTTATCATCTATAATATATCAAAAATTCGACAAATTTTCAATATTATTCTTCATATAAATACCAAAATTAGACAATTAATTTCAAAAAAAGACAGTAAAATTTATTCTGTCTTTTAAAAATTATCTACGAGCTAAATCATTAACGATTTTTTGTATCTCATCATAATTATAGCCCGCAGCCGTAAGATTCTTAACTCTATCTTGTCCATTTCCCCATTTGCCATCCAAAACTTCTTGTGCAATTTCCTCATTACTAAGTTTTGTAGGACAATCTGGTTTAGTTATTTTTTCTTCCTTGAGTAAATTTGTGTACATCCGATTAGTATCAACATTACTTCCCGTAATACCATTAATTTTTCCACTACTAGAATTTTGCCACATATCATACTCACCTTGATAAGCATTATCACTTCTTAATCCATAATGAGCAATCCACGTTACATATTTTGATTTAAGAAAATTCTTATCTAAATAATTATCAAACCAATTTCTATTCGCATAAACTCCAGCTCTAAAGCCAGCATTTTCAATAACTGTATTAAAAGCAACACATATATTAGTTAATACCTTTTTACCTAATTTAGCAATACTATTATCTTCCATATCAATAAATACAGGTAATTCTAATTCTTTTCCTTTTAAAGTATCTACAACCCAATTAGCTCCTCTTTTTGCTGCATCTTCTGATGCACTATAACAATAAGCATAAACACCAACTGGTATTCCTAATCTTTTGCATTCGTTATAATTTCTTTCAAATTTACCATCTATTTTGTTTTGATTATTGGCTATCCATCCAATTCTTAAAATAACAAAATCAATTTGACTTTTAACTGTATCCCAATCTATAACCCCTTGAAATTCAGAAACATCTAATCCAAACATATATCTCCTCATTATTTATAGTTACTATCTACAATCTTATTTAAAACTTCTTTTCTAAGTTCCTCATCATTAATATTTTGTAATAAATCTAAAAATTTCTTATCATTTTCCATTTTAGCTAAATTATTAAAATATATTTGTTTATCCTTATCAGTCTTATTAAATAAGTATAAAATAGTTGCCGAAAAAATATCTATAAAGCTTCCAGCTAAAGTTCCTACTAATAAATCTTTGGTAAGTCCGGCTGCATAAGCAACAAAACTACCAATTATTAGTAAAATCCCTACCCATATCATTGAAACAGCATTTCTTACTACTAAACTATTTTGTTTAATTGCATCTTCATGATATTCTGCAATAAGAGTTGGAGAATTATCAACAGTAAATTGAAAACTATTTTTTGTTTCATCTTCTTTACTAACTTTAATCGCTGTTGCCATTTACCCTATTCTCCTTCCTCTACACAATCCATAACTAAAGCATTTATAAAGGCTGTATATCCACAACATCCACAAGTAATTGGTACAAGTGGTTGGAATCTTCCACCTAAATTCATTTTCTTGTTAGCTAAAACCTCAACTGGTGTTACAATTTTAGGATCAACACTCCATTTATGATCTCCACAAAAAGGACAAGGTATATCTTTCCATTTTTGATTTAATCTTTTAACTAACTTTTCTGTATTTATTTTCATTTAGCATTCCTCTTATGCAATAATCATTGCAAAATGAGCAGCTCTAGCTTCTTCAGCTTCATTACACATATATTCAATACCAATCGCATAATCTGCTTTTCCACCTTTTAATACTTTAATCTCAGTAATTAAAACATATTCACAATCGATTGAATCTCTTTCAGGAGCTGGTCTAAAGTGAAGGAATCTACCCTCTTTAGTTTTATAGAATACTTCTGCATGACCAACGCCAGCGACTAATCCAACTGGACCTTTAGCCATTAAGAAATCAGCCATAACTCTTTGTCTAACAATCTCTGCATCTTCAGCTGTTGTAAAATCAAGTGGCGTATAAACAACACCTTTTTTACCTAATTCTAAAGTTTTTGATAAATATTCATGAATTTGTAATGCATTAGGTGCACTCTTATCTAAACCACCATGAAATTTATCCCATTCATC
>CANQBY010000105.1 GCA_947589695.1 uncultured Bacilli bacterium | reverse complement strand
CACTTGTCCTAACTGTGGGGCTAAAGCCAAAAGAGAAACTGATACAATGCCTAACTGGGCTGGTTCTAGTTGGTATTGGTTAAGATATATGGATCCTCATAATGATAAAGAGTTTGTCGGTCGTGATGCTCTAAATTATTGGGGTATGGTTGATTACTATAATGGAGGTATGGAACATGCCACTCGTCATTTACTTTATGCGAGATTCTGGCACCAATTCCTTTATGATCAAGGCTTAGTACCCACGAAAGAACCATTTAAAAAACGGGTTGCTCATGGTATGGTTCTAGCATCAGATGGCTCCAAGATTAGTAAATCTAAAAATAATGGAGTTAGCCCAACTGATGTTATTAATGAATATGGTGCAGATACTTTAAGATTATTTGAAATGTTTATGGGTGATTATGAAAAGGCTATTCCATGGAGTAACGAAGGATTACGTGGTGCTCATCGTTTCCTAGAAAGAGTCGAAAGACTAGAAAAAAAGGTAGTTGATGGCGATACTTATTCTAAAGATTTAGAAAATCTTATTCATAAAACTATCAAAAAGGTAACTAATGATTTATCCACTATGAAATATAATACCGCAGTATCAAGTTTAATGATTTTAACCAATGCTTATGAAGAACAAAAAAGTATTACGAAAAAAGATTATCAAACATTATTAGTTTTATTAAATCCTATTGCTCCTCATATCACAGAAGAATTAAATGAACAAATCGGTTTTAAAACCAAAATTGTGGAAATGTCTTGGCCAACCTTCGATGATAGCAAAACTATTGATAATGAAGTTACTATTGGGGTTCAAGTAAATGGTAAACTTCGGGGCGAAATAACTATTAGTACTGATGAAGACGAGGAAAGTATCAAAACTAAAGCTTTAAATAACGAAAATGTTATGCGTCATACCGAAAACAAAGAAATAGTTAAAGTTATAGTAATTAAAGGTAAAATCGTTAATATTGTCGTTAAGTAATAGGGTATTCCTTCCTCAAATTTGACATTTCTTTACACATATGGTATAATTATAAACATCTAAGGGAGGTAAAAGGTTTTGGTTGATAAATTAATAAGGGGAAAAATAGTAGAAATATTAATTGTAATTCTAATGTTAGGAGTATCTATTCCTATTTGGAAACATTTTGATGAAAGAGTAAGTGCTGCGCAAGTAACAACAACTGATGACTATAATTTAAAATTTGATGTTCATAATAATACTAATTCTGAAGAATTAGCGGTCATAAATGATTATTATTTAACTAAGAATTATAGTATTTATCTTAAAGTAAATAAAGATATTGATTTAGAAAAATCAATGATAACGATTAATAATCAAGATTATAATATAGAAAGTTTTGCAAAAACAACATCTAAAGGTTATTATATTTATACTTTAGTAAATGATTATATTATGGCTGGTACTAAAAAATATAATATTACTCCTCATATCATTGGTAATACTGTCTATTATACGTATATTTTTGAAGAAAATTCTAATTTTTAATTAAAGTGATAAAATGCTCTTGTATTTTATCTCTTTTTTATGGTATTATATTATTATGGTGATAGTATATGAAAGTAAAGGATATTATCAAAAAACAAACAACCATAATTGCTATCGCGGTTGTACTAGTTACTATCGCAGCAATCAGTGTTAGTTATGCCATCTTTTTTGACATCCAAGCTGGTCAAACTCAAACCATCACTGCCGGAACTCTAAAATTAACTTTATCAAATCTAAAAGATCCGCTAATCACATTAGAACCATTGAGTACTGAAGAAGCTCTAAAGAAAGACGCAGTAAATTATACAATACAAAATGATGGTGATCTACCAGCTTCATATAAATTATATATATGCGTAAGTGATAGTACTACAGAATCCCTTAAAAATAGCATTTTCTTTTCGAATAGTGATAGTATAACTCCAGACGATGGAACAGATTATGATTTAAGCAAGAAAACCTCAGTTTCAGCTAGTGATATTCAAAATACAGACAAGACTCTCAGTGGCACTTGCTATGAGATTGAAACGGGAACGATTGGGACTGGTAGTACTAATCAAACTAAGAATTTAAAAGTATGGGTTGATGAATCGAAACTATCTGATGACATAGAAAATGCAGACGTCAATTTAGACTTAGTAATTGTAAGTGAAGTTGACGAAGCAAGCGCAAGCCCTACAAGTGCTGGTTAAATTAATTTAGAAAAATGATTCTAAATTTTTTTTTGCAAAAAATTAAAAAAAACAGATTTTTATAAATCTGCAACAAATTCTTCAAAATTATAACAGATTTAATCAAATCTGCTGACAAAATGAGCAAATCTGCAGCAGATTTAACAAAATCTGTAATTTGACAATTGTCTTTTTTTATGATATTCTCTATGCATAGAAAGAAGGCGAACGTATGTATAAAAATGAATTTGAAAATGTGGAAGTATATTTTATATGCGATGAAAGAAAGGATATGGGGATGGTTGATGTTTATTATGATGAAATAAATGATATCCATAATTGGTATATTAATGCTCATCTAGCGTATCTTCATTGGAAAACCGGTTTTAAAAATATGCCTATAGGGGATTTAACTAAAGGCCTTTTAACTGTGGCTGCTAGTCGTTACTTATTATATGTAATTGAAAATGATCTAGCCAAAAATAAAAAAGAACATAAACAATATGTTATGGACTTAAATAAAATCGAAGAAGGTCTATCTCATATAATAAAAGAAAATGAAATTTTATCAAACTTATAAAAATATCTTTACATTTTAAAAAAACGTGGTATCATTATTGATAATTAATTAAGGAGTAAGCTTATGAATTATTATTTAAAATTTATATTTCATTTAATAAATTTCTGTAATGCTAAAACTCTTTTAGAATGCTACGCTTAAGTTATTTAATGCGTAGTTTTTTGTTTATATGGAGGTATTATGAATAACATTGACCTAAATGATTTACTTATAAAAATTAGTAATTATCCTGAAGAGGAAAGAAAAGAGATTCAAAAAGCTTATGATTTTGCTCAAGTTTTGCATGAAGGCCAAGTAAGACAAAGTGGTGAAGCTTATATCACTCATCCTTTAAATGTTGCCTATATTCTGGCTGATATGAAAGCTGATAAAGACACTATTTGTGCAGGACTCTTACATGATACTTTAGAAGATACTAACACTACTAAAGAAGAAATTGCCGAGCTTTTTAATAAAGAAATTGCCAGTTTAGTTGATGGAGTCACTAAAATATCTAAAATGAATTTTTCCAGTAAACAAGAAATGAATTTAGCCAATACTCGCAAAATTATTACTAGCCTTACTGAAGATGTCCGTATTATAATTATAAAACTGGCTGACCGCCTTCATAATATGCGCACTTTAGAATTTAAAAGTGAATTTAAGCAAAAAGAAAATGCTCTAGAAACAATGGAAATATTTGTTCCTCTTGCTTACTACATCGGCGCTTATCGCTTAAAAAGTGAATTAGAAGATTTATCTTTAAGATATTTAAGACCCGCGATATATTTTAAAATCGCGGAGAAAAAAGAACGATTTGAAAGTGATAGCAATAATTTTTTATACGAAATGTTATCTAAAATCAAAACCATTCTTGAATCTAAATCTATTCCTAACGAAATAAAAGTACGAACTAAAAATATTTATGGTATTTATAAAAGAATTAGTGAAGAAAATCTTAAAATATCTAATATTCATGATTTATTTGCTTTAAAAATAATGGTTGATGAAATTGATAATTGTTATCGTACTTTAGGTATAGTCCACTCCTTATATCATCCTATTAATGATAGATTTAAAGACTATATCTCTAACCCTAAAACCAACATGTATCAATCTTTACACACCACAGTTTTTGGCCCTAAGGAACATTTAGTTCAAACGCAAATAAGAACTTTTGATATGGATAAAGTTGCTTCTTTTGGTCTTACTGCCTACTGGGATATTAACGAAAGTGCTGCCCGGGATATTATGCAAAAAGAACTAAGAGAAAAGTATCAATTTTTTAAATCTTTGGTGGCTATAAATAGTATGTTTAATGATAATAAAGCTTTTGTCAATCAAGTTAAAACGGAAATATTCACCGACAATGTTTATGTTTATACCTCAAAAGGGGAGATAATTGAACTTCCCAAAGGCTCAACTTTAATTGATTTTGCCTATCGTCTTAATCCAGATTTAGGTAATATAATGGTTGATGGTATTGTTAATGATGAACATGTTCCTGTTGATTATAAGTTAAAAAATAAAGATCGAGTTAAGATAATTACCAATGATTTTTCATTTGGCCCACGTCTTGAATGGTTAGATAAAGCTCAAACCAGTTATGCTAAAAAAAGAATCAAAGAATTTTATTGCAGATAACTAATTAAGCTCTTTTTCTTATTATCATTTATCAAAACTAAAAATTTTATCATTACTATAAAAAAGGAAAAAATATTACTTTAATATTCTATAATATTGACTAATATAAAATAAAAAATTATAATAATCTACTGAAATGAGGCGATTTTATGTCAAAAGAACAAAATGTAATAAAATATTATGTTATTTGTAATAGATTAAAAAATGTTATAAGAACAGGTTGGAAAAATTGGAA
>CANQBY010000104.1 GCA_947589695.1 uncultured Bacilli bacterium | reverse complement strand
TTCGGGATTAATATTTTTAATACACAAATTATCGCCACATAAAGCACCTAAAATAACATAAGTTCCAGCTTCTATGCGATCAGGAATAACGGAAATTGTTCCGCTGGTTAAGGTTTTGATTCCTGTGATAGTAATAGTATTAGTTCCGGCACCAGTTATTTTGGCACCCATTTGGGTTAAAAATTCCGCGACATTACTAATTTCAATTTCTTCGGCTGCATTATGAATAGTGGTAGTACCTTCCGCATAAACAGCCGCGAGCATAATATTAATAGTAGCTCCCACACTTTGAAAACGAAGGTAGATATCCGTACCAATTAATTTATCAGCTTTAATGGAATATTTATTACCATCAGTTTCAATATTAGCCCCTAAAGCTTTAAACCCATCTAAATGAATATCAATGGGACGAGCCCCAATGTTACAACCACCTGGAATATAAATTTCAACTTCTTTTTCCCGTCCTAAAAGAGCTCCCATAAAATAATAAGAAGCTCTTAAGCGATTAGAATGAGTTTTAGGAATCGCTATATTTTGTAAATTAGTAGTATCAATAGTTAAAGTATCATTATTTAAGTTTACTTCACAATTTAATAATTCTAAAATATCTATTAAGGCGTTTACATCGGAAATATGAGGAACATTAGTAATAGTACTTTTACCTTTTGCTAAAATAGCCGCCGGTATTAAAGCAACTACACTATTTTTAGCACCCCCGATGGGAATTGTTCCCTTTAATAATTTGCCGCCTTCAATAAGCATTTGTTTCATTTTAACACACCCTTATCAGTTGTTTTAATATAAGCTAGGTTCTTATACTATTTTTTATGTTTTTTTATTTTTTTGGTGCTATAATTTTTATAAATTACCAAATATACTATATCAAATAATAAAAAATTGTCAATTCATTTTAATTGGTTTTTTTAAATATTTCATGAATAAAAATTTAGAATTATTTCTTAATATGGTTAGGTGATATATTTTGAAAAAAATTATTATTATTTTATTTGTTTTAACAATACTTTTAGTAGGAAAAAATGATACGAAAGAAATATTAATTCCAGATAAAGCAATTAGATTTAGAATTGTGGCAAATAGTAATAGTATTGAGGATCAACAAGAAAAAATGGTTATTAAAGAAAAATTAGAAAAAGAAATATATGAGTTAATAAATAAGGAAAAGACAGAAAATATAGAAAATACCTTGCAAAATAATATGGATAAAATAAAAGAAATTATTGATAGTTATAATGTTAGTTATGATATAAATTATGGTTTAAATTATTTTCCGGTGAAACATTATAAAGGAGTATTATATCCGGCTGGTAATTATGAGAGTTTAGTTATAACTTTAGGGGAAGGTTTAGGTGATAACTTTTGGTGTGTTTTATTTCCACCTTTATGTTTACTTGATAATGAGGTGCAAGATACAAGTGAAGTAGAATATCAATTATATGTAAAAAAATTATTAGATAAGTTCTAAAATAGATTTCTATAAATAAGATTTCTTAGGTGAATTTATTTTGATGAAACTTATTAGTATAATCTTAATAGGTATTGCACTTAGTATGGATACATTTTCGCTTTCTCTTAGTGTGGGAATGTTTGATATAGATAGAAAAAAGTGTTTAAAGTTAGCGATAATAGTCGGAATTATGCACTTTATTATGCCAATATTAGGAACAATTATTGGAAGTAATATTATAAAAATTTTAGAAATAAATTCGGAGATAATTTTGGGAATATTACTTATTTTAATTGCAATTCAAATGCTTATTGATTGTTTTAAAAAAGAAGAAGCTAATTTTAAATTTAATACACTGGGCATGTTTTTATTTGCTTTAGGGGTTAGTATTGATAGTTTTTCGGTAGGTCTAGGTTTAAATATAAATGTGTATAATATATATTTAGCGAGTAGTGTTTTTAGTATTTGTAGTTTTTTATTTACTTGGGGTGGGTTAATTATTGGAAATTATGCGAATAAAATACTGGGAGTTTATGCGAATATAATAGGTATTGCTATTTTATTTATTTTAGGAATAGTCCATTTGATATAGATTTTTAATTTTTTTGCTTTTGGAGAAAAATAAAGAAGTTTCGTTAATTTGAAACTTCTTTTGAAACTTCTATTCTTTTAAATAAAACTTGAGGTTCATTTAATTTAATATTTAATTCTAAATTACCAAACTTAGATAGAGAGTCATAAGTTGTTTCTTGGGTATTTAAGTTAGCTAAGATATTATTACTAGTTGTGGGAATAAATGAACTTAAGAGAATGGCACTAATTCTAATACTTTCTAGTAAATTATATAAAATAGTAGCCAGTCTATCTTTTTTAGTTTCGTCTTTAGCTAAACTCCATGGGGTTGTATCGTCAATATATTTATTACATTTTCTTAAAACTTCCATTATTTCGTCAATAGCTTCATTAACTTTTAATTCGTTCATTTTAACTTCAATAACAGACTTTAAATTCGTAACACTAGATATTAAAGCATTATCTATTTCCTCTGATACTTCAGGATTTAAGACGATACCATCAAAATATTTATGAGACATACTGATTGTTCTAGTTACTAAATTACCTAAAGTATTAGCCAAGTCAGTATTAGTACGAGTTATTAAAGCTTCTTCAGAGAAATTACCATCACTACCAAAAGGTACTTCTCTTAGGGCATAATATCTTACCGCGTCAACACCATAAGCTTCAATATATTCCCGAGGATCTTTATAATTACCTAGACTTTTAGAGATTTTACCATCATTAATTTTTAACCAGCCATGACCAAAGACTTGATGTGGTAAAGGTAAATTTAGAGCCATTAGCATACAAGGCCAAATAATCGTGTGAAACCGAACTATTTCTTTACCCACTAAATGAAGGTCGGCAGGCCAATATTTTTGAAATAAAGCACTATTTTCATTGGGATAACCTAAAGAAGTAATATAATTAGATAAAGCGTCAATCCAAACATATACAACATGATTAGGGTCAAAATCAACTGGAATACCCCATTTAAAAGAAGTACGAGAAACACATAAATCGTCTAAACCAGGTTTAATAAAATTGTTTAACATTTCATTTTTACGAGATAAAGGTAAGATAAAGTCTGGATGTTCGTCATAGAATTGGACTAATTTATCTTGATATTTAGATAACTTAAAGAAATAAGCTTCTTCACTAACCATTTTAACTTCACGACCACAGTCAGGACATTTACCATCGACGACTTGGCTTTCCGTCCAAAATGACTCACAAGGAACGCAGTATAAACCTTGATACTCTCCTTTATAAATATCACCTTGATCATAAAGTTTTTTAAATATTTTTTGGACTGCTTCTTCATGATTTTTGTCAGTCGTACGAATAAAGTAATCATAAGATATACCTAGTTTTGCCCATAAATCCTTGGCATTTTCAATGATTTTATCAACATATTCTTTAGGGGTTACACCAGCTTCTTTAGCTTTTTTTTCAATTTTTTCGCCGTGTTCGTCAGTTCCAGTTTGGAAAAAAACATCATAACCAGTAAGTCTTTTATAACGAGCTATCGCGTCCGCGATAATAGTGGTGTAGCAATGGCCGATATGAAAATTAGCACTCGGATAATATATAGGGGTTGTAATATAATATTTTTTAGACATGATTATTCCTCCTTTAAAATAAATAAAAACCATAAACTAAGGACGGATAATCCGCGGTACCACCTTAATTCATGATTTTTTCATGCACTTTTACTTTTAACGCAAGCAAACGTTTAAACTCCAGAGTCATCTTCGATATTATTTAATATTCGTTTACATCAACCACGAACTTTCTTTAAAAATAAATAATATTTACTCATTCCTTCAACATTTAAGATGTTTTTATTATATTAAAATATTGATTAAATGTCAAGTTTATGAGCAAAAAGACTAGATACAAGTTTACCAATACTTAACTCATTAGTCAATTTTTCTTGATTGTACATAATAATAAGACCAATGCTGTCATTTAAAGATATGATTGGAATAAAAATAAAATTACCAGTTATGGATGTTTTATTTAAGTTTAAAGTATAATCATTTTTTTCAATTATTTCTCTATTTTCAATTATTTCTTGATACTCCCCGGATAGTTTTGCCGAAATTAATTCTTGTGATAGGCCACCAACCGAAATAATTTTTTCTCTATCGGTTATTAATATTTTATAATTAAAATCACTATAAATTAAGTCACATAAAAAGTTTGCTAAATCATTAGAAGAAGTCATACGAAGATGTTTTTTTAGAATAATACTATCACTTTCAGTGAATATTTCTAAAGACTCACCATCACGAATATTTAAGTTTCTTCTTATTTCTTTGGGGATTACAATTCGACCTAATTCATCAATTCTTCTTATTACTCCAGTAGATTTCAACTACTACAACTCACTTTCTAATATTAATATTGATTAATTAATATTTTTTATACTAAAAAAGATAGGTATTAAAACCTATCAATATAAAGTAATAAAAATATAACTTGCCCTTAGATAAAAAGGTTAGCACTAAAGGCAAGAGAAATATTAAATTACACTACACTCCTTGAATGAGCTCTACCATACTTCGTCTAAGAGACTTCGTATTGATTTTGATATGTTCCATGTAATCCATCAGTTCCATTGAATTTT
>CANQBY010000103.1 GCA_947589695.1 uncultured Bacilli bacterium | reverse complement strand
ATACCAAGACGACCTATATAATCATCATAGGCAAGATTAGATATTTGAAGTTGGAGAGGATCATTTTCATTACCTTTAAATGGTTCTACTAGGTTAACAATAGTTTCCAGTAGGGGAGATATATCGGTGCCAGGATCATCAGCTTTAGTGCTACAAGTTCCATTTTTAGCAACTCCATAGATAATTGGGAAATCTAATTGTTCATCGGTCGCATTTAATTCCATAAATAAATTAAAGGTCATATCGACTACTTCTTCAGGACGAGCATCTTTTTTATCAATTTTATTAATAAATAGAATAGGTCTTAGATTTTGCTCTAAAGCTTTATTTAGAACAAATCTCGTTTGAGGCATAGGACCTTCGGCAGAGTCAACTAATAATATAACAGTGTCAACCGTTTTAATGACTCTTTCAACTTCACTTGAAAAATCGGCATGGCCGGGAGTATCAACAATATTTATTTTATAATCTTTATATCTAATCGCACAATTTTTAGAGTAGATGGTAATACCCCGTTCCTTTTCAAGATCGTTAGAATCCATGACTCTTTCCACAATATTATCATGTTCACTATAAACGCCATTTTGTTCAAGAAGGGCATCTACAAGAGTACTTTTTCCAGCATCAACATGGGCAACCACAGCGATATTTATGATTTTTTCCATAAACTCAACTTCTTTCTTTTTAAAACTAATATAGTTTACCACAAAAAGAAGAATTTAACAAGAGGAAATTTTAACGTCCTAGATGGGGAGCATTATGGAATATTATTTCATCAATAATATTAATGGCAATGCTGTAATCTTTTTTTAAATTATAAAAAGGTTGAGTGACGATTAAGTTAGTAAATTCATTTTTGGCTTTTTCATTTAAAGAAAGATTAAAAAAGTTTTTAATAAATAGGGCATTAATAATAATATTAGAATAGATCTCAGGGTTATTTTGAATTTCGATATTAGAATAATCTAAATAATAAATACAATCGTGTATAGTAGCTAAAAAGATATCAAAAGTACTCTTAGCATAATATTCTGGTTCAATGGGTGGTAAATTAGTAACTAAATTGCTAGTTTTTAAATAGTATTCTTCGATTTTATGAAGTTCAGGAGTAGATAGTAATAAATACTTTTTCATAATTAATTCTTTTTTGATAGAAGGGTCTAAATCATTATTTTCAAGATAATTTGTTAATTCAATAAAGAAATAACTTAAAAAGATACTTAATTCACTTTGATCTTCTGTATCTATACTTTGAGCTAAAGCTTCTTTTAGATTATTACTATCAATATTTTCTTCATCGTCAAAATCATCTAAAAGAAATGAAAGTTCGGAAGTTAGATATTCTAATTTAGCATAGTTAATCTTAGATTTAGATGAGGAATCATTAGAAAAGAGAGTTAAAAACCAAGCGGAATTTTCAAAAATATCACAATCACTACTTAAACAAGTATTTAAGTCAGCACAACATATTTTAATTTTTAATAAATCAGTTTCATCTAATTTAGTTAGTTTAGAAATTAATTGGGTAACTAATTTTTTTAAATAATAAATGATTAAATTATTTTTAATACCTAAACTTTCTAATTCGGCAATATTAGAATAAGTATCTATTATTTCTTTATTTAATAAAAAATAAGTTTGCATTTCTTGATGGGGAATATCAAGGTTTAAAGCTTTAAAAATATTAATATTTTCAATATATAGACAAATTGTTTGATCTAAGGCTGAATAATATTTATATTTTTCTAAGATAGCATCTAGTAAAATAACTAGATCTTCATTAATAATTAAGTTATTATTAAATATATCTAAATAATCAGAATATTCGTTACAAAAATTATTAAATATTTCATTAAAATCATAATCAAAATATTGATTTTCTTCAGTATTAATAATATTTTGAAGAGTTAGAAAAGCGGCTTGTAAATCAGGAATATTTATAATATTATCATTAGTTATTTTAAAATATAATTCTAATAATTCATAAATCATAATATCGGGGTGTAAAATCATAATAAATTACTCCTTTTTTAAAGAATAGTTTTTATTATAAGCATAAAAAAAAGATAATGCAAGTAGTTTATAATACTAAATAAGAAAATAAACGTCATTATCATATGTTTAGAATTATTATTCAGGGTTATTAGAAGGGTTTTCTATGGTTTAGAAAATAATTAGAGGGTGAGGTTTAAAATTCCCCTATAAGTGTGAAGGTTTTTCTAATCCCCGTATGATTATTAATTATAACATATAATAAATAAATAGCAAATAAAAATTTATTTAATTGTCAATTTGGTGTTTTAAACATTTTATTATTTTAGTTTTTATGTTATAAATATTATGTTAGGAGAAAAAATATGAATGATAATATAATTAAAAATATAAGTTTAGAATTAAATATAAAAGAAGAACAAGTTAAAAATACGCTTAAATTATTAAAGGATGGAGCAACAATTCCTTTTATTGCAAGATATAGAAAAGAAGCAACAGGATCTTTAGATGAAAATTTTATAAGTAAAATTAATGAAGTTTATGAATATCAGGTTAATTTATTAAAAAGAAAAGAAGATGTAATAAGATTAATTGAAGAAAAAGGATTACTTACTGAAGATTTAAGAAAAAATATTATGGAGGCTAATAAATTAGTTGAAGTAGAAGATTTATATAGACCTTTTAAAGAAAAGAAAAAAACAAAAGCTACTGAAGCAATTAAGTTAGGATTAGAACCTTTAGCAAAAGAAATATTTAGAGAAAATAAAGATATAAGAGAAATAGCGAAAAAATATGTTAATGATAAAATTAAAAATAGTAATGAAGCTTTAGAACAAGCTTTATATATTGTCGCGGAAAATATAAGTGATAATGCTTATTTTCGGAAATATATTAGAAATAATATGGAAACTTATGGGATTATTAAAACTAAAAAAAATAAGAGAAAAGAAGATGAAAATAAATTATATGAAATGTATTATGATTATCAAGAAAAAGTTAAATATATTAAACCACATAGAATATTAGCAATAAATAGAGGAGAAGATGAAGGAATATTAAATGTAAGTATTGATAATAATTTAGAATATATCGAAAATTATTTAAAAAATAAACTTATTCATAAAAAAGAATATGAAACAGCTTTATTATTAGAACAAGCAATTAAAGATGCTTTAAAAAGATTAATACTGCCGAGTGTCGAAAGAGAAGTTAGAGCAAGTTTAACAGAAATAGCTGAAGAACAAGCAATAAAGAATTTCGGAAATAATTTACATAATGCCTTATTGCAACCTCCAATAAAAGAAAAAACAGTATTGGGGTTAGATCCAGCTTTTAGAACAGGATGTAAGTTAGCCGTTATTAGTCCCACAGGAGAATTAGAACATATTGATGTCATTTATCCTCATGAACCCAAAAGAGAAGTGGAACAAGCGAAAAAGAAAGTTTTAGATTTAATTTTAAAATATAATATTGATGTGATTGCGATAGGAAATGGAACAGCTTCCAGAGAAAGTGAAGCATTTATAGCTAAAACAATAAAAGAAGCAAACAGAAAAGTTAATTATATAATTGTTAATGAAGCTGGAGCTAGTGTTTATTCCGCGAGTAAACTAGCCCAAGAAGAATTTCCAACTTTGCATGTTGAAGAGAGAAGCGCTGTTTCCATTGCAAGAAGATTAATTGATCCTTTAAGTGAACTGGTAAAAATTGAACCCAAAAGTATAGGGGTGGGGATGTATCAACATGATGTTACACCAAAAAAATTAGATCAAGAATTAACGTTTGTAGTAGAAACCGCGGTTAATAGTGTCGGGGTAAATGTCAATACCGCTTCAAGAGAGCTTTTAAATTATGTATCAGGATTAAATAAAAAAATGATTGATAAATTATTAGATTATAAAAAAAGTAAAGGAAAAATAGAAAATAGAAGGGAACTAGCCAAAGTATTTAGTCCGAAAGTTTATGAACAAGCAATTGGATTTTTAAGAATACCAGAAGCTAATAATTTTGATAAAACGGCGATTCATCCGGAAAGTTATAAGGTTGCTGAAGCAATTTTAGAGAAGTATAATTTAACAAAAGAGGATATGGGTAGTGAAAAAATTAAAACAATTTTACAAATGGTTGACGCAAAAAAATTAGCAGAAGATGTAGGTAGTGATGAATATACAGTTGATGATATTATAAAGTCATTAATTGCGCCTTTAAGAGACCCTCGAGATAGGTTAGAAGCGCCAGTTTTAAAGAGTGATGTTTTGACCATTGATGATTTAAAAATTGGAATGGAACTAGAGGGAACAGTAAGAAATGTAATTGATTTCGGGGCTTTTATTGATATTGGGTTACACGATGATGCACTAGTTCATATATCAGAAATGTCCGATACTTATATAAAACACCCGAGTGAAGTAGTAAAAGTGGGGGATATTGTAAAGTGTTATATACTGGACGTAAACAAGGAAAAACAAAGAGTTTCTTTGACATTAAAAAAGACAAATTAAGTCTTTTTTTGGTATTATTTGTAATTTTAATAAAAAAAATTCAAAAACCACTTGAAATAAATAAAATTATTTGATATGATTTTTGTATAGTAAAGGAGGAAAGAAAAGAAAAATGGAAAGGAAAAACACAGTCTTATTAACAGTAATCGCGGTAGCCACGCTGCTGGTTGCAGTAGTGGGTGCTACTTTTGCGTATTT
>CANQBY010000102.1 GCA_947589695.1 uncultured Bacilli bacterium | reverse complement strand
TGTTAAAAGAGCCGATTATGATATGTTACAAGCTTTATTAAATTATGATCCTAGTTATGAAAAAATAATTGAATGGTTATTTGATGATCCCGCGCTTTTAAAACTATATCTTACGGGTGGTGAACCCGATGGTAATTATATGACCGCTTTAAAAGTTTTAAAAGAATTATATGATAAAAATTCCGAACTTTTTCCATCTTCAGTAGATTTTAGTACTCCTAAAACTAGTGAGGAAATATACTTAGAGATGGCTTTAAGTTTATCTTTAACTCACTCTGCTAATGTTGGTTCTTGGATCACTGGGGCTCCTGAAAATCCTAAAGATCCTAATGGTTCTGAAGCCCTAAACCGTTTCAATATTTTTAAAGAGTTATATGATAATAGTAGTACCACTAATTTTAAAACCAATATTTTCTCTAATCTTTCTCTTGAAGAAATGCGCTTTGTTATGAATAATATTATCTCAGATGAAGAAATCCTTTGGTTAAATAACTTTGTTAATGAAAATAATACTAAAGATACTAATGGTTTTGACCCTTATACTTATGTAAATTATACAGATGGTTACAATTATAATGATCCTAAGTATTATGATAAAAGTCAAAAAGATATATGGAACAATAAAAGACATAATAATAAATTACAACCTTATAATTTTACTAAATATAATTTAACTTATGGTGTTCCAAGACTTTGGATAGTCTTTGAAGAAGGTGCTGTCTGTGGTGGTATTTCCAAAACTGGTTCCAATATCTGGGGTGCTTTCGGTGTTCCATCAAGTGTTATTTCTCAGCCTGGTCACGCTGCTTACATTTATATGTCTTTAAATAATGCTGGTGAGAAAGTTTGGAATTTAGGTAATGATGTTTATGGTTGGGGTATGTCTGGTAAAACCGAAAAGTTATCTGTTAGAATGCCTAACGGTTGGGGAAGTGGCTCATATGCTGGTGCTTATCCTGCCTCTTATGTTTTACTAGCGCAAGCGGCCTTAAATGATTTAGCAAATTATCAAAAATCTGAAGAAATCTTAATGCTTGCCGATTTATACCAAAATGATTATGCTAAGTTAATTAATCTTTATGAAGAAACTTTAAAAGTTGCTAGTTTAAATTTTGATGCTTGGCTTGGTTTAGCAAATACTTATGTAGCCCAAAATGCTAGTCCTGAAAAGACTTATGAATTAGAAAAAAGAATAGCCGAAACTTATCAAAATTATCCGCTTCCAATGCATGATTTATTCCGTATTTTAGAGCCTTTAATGACTACACCTGATGCTTTAGCATCTCATCAAACTCTTCTTCGGACCACTTTAAAAGAAGCTGCTAATACGCCTGATTCTGTTTTACAAGCATCAGCCATTAGACAAGTCGCTAATTATTTACTTAATAATCATGATACGACTTTAGCAACTTTCTCATTTGATGGGGAAAATGCTAATTCCATTGTCTTATCATCTCGTTTCGATGGCAATGATGTCACTTGGCAATATAGCTTAGATGGTGGTGGCCACTGGAGTGGTAATGTTAGTGCTCATAATCATACTTTAAGTTCGGAAGAAATATCTCATATTACTCCAGAAACTGGTATTTTAATCCGAATTGTTGGAGCTTTAGACGCAACTTATGAAATTGAAATTAGTCGTGGTATGCTTCCAACGTTATATAATAATGATTTAGAAAATAAAGTAATTGGGGTTAATGAAACTTTTGAATGGCGTTATTCTGAAGATGAAGAATGGCATTCTTATAAAACTGAAGAACCTACTTTAGCAGGGGATCAAACAGTTATTATAAGAAAAGGGGCTACAGGAAACTCGCTACCAAGCGGAAGTGCAACTTTCGAATTTACTGCTGATGATAATAGACCAGAGTTTTCTTATATTCCTATTTCCCGGCTAAATATTCATTATTTCTCATCTGAACAAAAAGGGGTAGATGACGCTCCTCATGCGATTGATGGTAATAAATACACAATTTGGCATACTTCTCATAGTGGTAATGATAATGAAAAAACTCTCATCTTAATTTTAGACCATCCCACTTATCTTAGTGCTCTTGAGTATGTTCCTCGGCAAGATAGTGGTACTAATGGTGATGTTACGAGTGCTCGCATTTCGGTAAGTATTGATGATAAAGAGTGGCATACTATTAAAGAAAGTACCAGTTGGGAAAATAATAAAAAGACCAAAAGAGAAGAATTTGAACCAGTTTTAGCTAATTATGTTAAAATTGAAGGTTTAACTACTTCCGGTAACTTTATGTCGGCGGCAATGATTAATCTCTTTGAAGATACAACTAAAATTAAATTCCCAACGGCCGATATCGAATATAGTCATAATAGTCTAACCAATAACTCGGTTACTGCTACTTTAACTAATATAAGTGAAGATATCAAAATTCTTGATATTGATGGAAATAATCCTGATTTAAAAGATTCCTATACTTTTGATTCTAATGGGGAATTTACCTTCCATTATGAATCTATCGCCACTGGATATAAAGGCTTTACTACAGCAACAGTTAATTGGATTGATAAAGAAGCGCCTACTGCGAAAATTGAATATAGTACTACTACTCCATCTGATGCTGCTGTAACCGCAACTTTAGTTAGTGATGAAGATATAATTATCTTAAATAATGATAGTAGTCCTAATTATGTTTTTGCCAAAAATTCTAGCTTTACTTTTAAATATCAAGATCTTGCTGGTAATGAAGCGGAAACAACAGCCTCTGTTGACTGGATAACAGAACCAATCGTTAATGATGAACAAACATCAAATAGTTCTAAAAATCATAATGATAATTCTGATTCTACTTTAAATAATAATAGTACTGCTAATGACCAAACAGATTCTAAAACTAGTACGGATAGTAAAAATGAAACAGAATCTAACAATGGCACCACTACTAGTCCGAGTCTTGATTCAGCGAAGAACAATTCTTCTAATGATTCTCAATCTAATGAAAGTTCTAACTCAAGTGATAGCGCTTTAGATGATGAAAAAACTACGGATTCAAAGACTGAAGATCAAGGAGCAGCTCCAAATAATCAAGAAGACTCTAATAAAACTATAGAATCTAGTACTACCGAACCTAAAAAAACAACTAAAACGGATTCTAAGCTTTGGGTTTATGTCGGAATAGGGGTTGGTACTATTACTCTTGGAACTTTAGGCTATGTTTTAATTAAAATAAAAGATACCAATTAATTTAAAATTAAACCATAAATTAAACTAAATGTAGACATCTAAAAGTGTCTGCATTTTTAAATACAAGTATTTAAATGCAATTATAATAAAAAAGTAAATAAAAGGGAATATAAATGTTCAAAATAAAATATAGATAGTAAAGCCTAATAAAAACAAAAAAGCAATCATAACATAGTAAGATAAAAGACTATAAATTTGTATATTTTCTATTTTGTTCTCAAAAATATATTTACTATTTGCTTTTAAAAGAGTATACTTTTAATAGAAAGTGAGAATTATGAAAAAAAGAATATTAAGTGCCATAGTTATGCTGATCATTGTTGTTCCTATTGTTTGGTATGGCCATGATTTATTTAAAATAGGTGTTGGAGTTGTAAGTCTTTTAGCATTAAAAGAAATCCTAGATTTACCTAAAAGCCATCATGAATACCCAACCTTTATTAAACTAATTAGTATGATTTGTTTACTGCTTTTAGTTTTACCAGATTATGATGATTCTTATTCCATTATGTTTGGAATAACCTATCGAGGTGTTGCCCTAACTTTACTATCTTTGTTAGGTTTAAGTTTATTTTATAAAAATGATGAATATAAAATAACTGATGCTATCTTCCTAATTGGAGCTATTCTTCTTTTAGGAACGAGCTTTAATACCATGATTTTTGTCCGTATGTTTGAAGCTACGGGTACCCATACAGGCCTTTATATGTTTATCTTTCTTATTTTAATCTTTATTTTAACCGATACTTTCGCGTATTTTGGGGGACGACTCTTTGGTAAACATAAACTAATACCGCATGTAAGTCCCAATAAAACCATTGAAGGTAGTGTTATTGGTTCTTTAGTTGCGACCATTGGTGCTAGTATTTTTTATCACTATTTAATAAACCCGTTAACTTATAAAGTGGTTTTGGGTATTATTTCCTTATCTATTATAGGTCAAATTGGCGATTTAATCTTTAGTAAAATAAAACGTGAAAATGATTTAAAAGATTTTAGCAATTTAATTCCCGGGCATGGTGGTATCTTAGATCGCCTAGATAGTACAATTGCTATTATGCTTGGTTATTTAGTAATTTATAGTATATTTTAAGGAGGAATAATTATGTGGTTTATTACATTATTACTATTAATATTTATTTTAGGTTTAATTATTTTAGTTCATGAATTTGGTCATTTTATCACTGCTAAAAAAAGTGGTGTTTATATTCATGAATTTTCGATTGGTATGGGTCCCATTATTAAAACTCATAAAGGTAAAGATGGCATTGATTATAATTTAAGAGCTTTTCCCATCGGTGGTTTTGTTTCTATGGCGGGCGAAGTTTACGAAGATGACGAAACTAATAAAATTCCGAAAGACAAGTTTATGTGCAATAAAAAATGGTGGCAGAGAGTTATGATTTTAGCCGCGGGCGTTTTCAACAATTTTGTTCTCGCTATCGTTCTTTTATTCTTTTTTGCTTTAATTTGGGGTGCTCAAAGCTTAGA
>CANQBY010000101.1 GCA_947589695.1 uncultured Bacilli bacterium | reverse complement strand
GTGATGGAGTAAATGATACACCCGCTCTAAAAGCGGCCAATATTGGTATTTCGATGGGGAGTGGCACTGATATTGCTAAAGAAACATCGACTATGATTTTGCAAAATGATGATTTTACTTCCATCGTTGAAGGTATCAAAGAAGGTAGAACCGCTTATAGTAATATTCGTAAAGTAAGTTACTTATTGCTTTCTTGTGGCCTTGCCGAAGTTTTATTCTTTATTTTATCTATTGCTTTAAATTTACCTATGCCTCTAGTGGCTATTCAATTATTATGGTTAAATATTGTCACAGATGGCTTGCAAGATTTTGCCCTATCTTTTGAACAAGCTGAGCCCCATATTTTAAATGAACAACCTCGTAGTCCTAAAGAATCGATGTTTAATAAAGAACTAGCTATAGAAGTTATAATATCTGGACTTACTATTGGTCTTTTAGTCTTCTTTGTTTGGCAGTATCTCCTAAAAAAAGGAATAGATGTCATTGTTGCTAGGAGTTATGTTATGGCTCTTATGGTCTTTATCCAAAACTTTCATGTTTTAAATTGTCGTAGTGAAAGAGAATCTATCTTTAAAATGCCTTTTAAAAACAATCCTTTTGTGGTTTTAACTATTATTGCTTCAATCTTGTTACAAATAATTATTATGGAAAGTCCTCTATTAAGTAATTTCCTAAATTTAACACCTATCTCTTTCCCTCATTTAATAAATTTATTTGCTCTATCAACAATTATCTTATTTGTTATGGAAATATATAAATATTTTAAACGTAAATTAACTAAATAAAAATAAACATTATTTTGCCATTTTCGAATATGTATAATAATGTTATATCATATTTTAAAAAGAATCATAATATCTTTTTTTCAAAATAAAAATCTGCTATAATAAACTTAAATTAAGGAGAAAAAAGATGAAAAAATATTTAATTATTGGTACTATTATTTTAAGTACTGTTATTCTTATTTTGGGTGGTATTAAATTTTATAATTACTATCGTATCAAACATGCCACCGTTATTATAAATTTAAAAGAGAATTTAGAAGCTCCCTTTTTAAGTACTGTTAAAGTATCTGATTTTATTGAAAATATCAATGGTAAAATTATAAATGATTATCTTATTGATACTAAAACTATTGGTCCTAAAGTAATTGATTATGAATATATCAATGATGAAAATATTAAATTAAAAGAATCTTATACTATTAATGTTGTTGATAAAGTAGCTCCTATCGTTTGGTTAAGTGGTTCTTATTCTGTAAATGTTGGTAGTACAGTAAATTTAACTGAAAAAATCATGTGTGGCGATAACTATGATAATAACCCCACCTGTGAAGTAATTGGGGAATATGATATGAATACCGCGGGTACTTATCCTTTAACATTTAAAGCGACTGACTCCAGTGGTAATATTACCGAAAAGAAATTTAATTTATATGTTAAAAAACCTGTCACCAGTTCTAATAATAGTAATCCTACTACTCCGAGTACCCAACCTAAAAAAACTTTATTTAGTGATGTAGTTAAAGATTATAAAACTTCTAATACGGAAATTGGTTTAGATATTTCTGAATTTCAAGGAGTTGTAGATTATGAAAAATTAAAAAATGCGGGTGTCGAATTTGTTATCTTACGGGTTGGAAGTACTAGAGGTATCAAAGGCGATTATTATTTAGATGATAAATTTAAAGAAAATATAACAAAAGCTAATGCCGCTAATATGCCTGTTGGAATATATTTTTATTCATATGCTAATAGTAAAGATAAAGCTATCAAAGACGCTAAATGGGTTTTAGAACAAATTAAAGATTATCAAGTAGATCTACCTATTGCTTTTGACTGGGAAAATTGGAGTTTTTACAATGAGTTTAATTTAAGTTTCTTTGGTTTAACGGATATGGCCAATAGTTTCTTAAATGTCTTTAAATCTGCAGGTTATGAAGGAATGCTCTATAGTAGTAAAACTTATTTAGAACAAATCTGGTTAGATACTAATTATCCTACTTGGCTTGCTCACTATACCAAACAAACAAGTTATGCAAAAGATTATGACTTTTGGCAATTATGTAGTGATGGTAAAGTTGATGGTATAAATGGTGATGTCGATATTGATATTCGTTATAAAAAATAATTTTAAACATATATTTAATTGGTGATTAATATTAAAAAAATAGGTGTAATCTTCCGAACTTTTATCGAAAATAATAAGAATTTTTTAGGTATCAGAAATGATTTATTTACTATTTTAAATGACTTTAATGTCACTGTTATTGGTATTCCTATTAATAGTAATTTTAAATCTCTAATTGAAATGGTGAATTTATGTGATGGTATAATTTTATCAGGTGGTAGTAATTTTGTTGAAAATGATTTTAAATTAGTAAAATATTTATATGAAAATGATATTCCTACCTTAGGCATTTGTTTAGGAATGCAAGCGATGGCTGAATATTTTAATAATTATGAAGAAGAAGAAATATCTAATCATTATAGTTCGAAAAAATATGTTCATTATCTAAATCTTGCCGAAGATAGCTTATTATATAATATTATCAAAAAAGATCGTATTCTAGTTAATTCCCGTCATAATTCTTGTATTCCCACCACCACTTTAAAAGTAAATGCTATGTCTGATGATGAGATTATTGAAGGTATTGAAGCCCCTAATAAACGTTTCTTCTTAGGTGTTCAATATCATCCTGAGTCAATAAATGATAACAATAGTTACCGTTTATTTGCTTATTTTATTAGTATATTATAAAAAATGTCCAATACTTCAAAATATTGGACATTTTATCTTTCATTAAAAAATTCTTTTATATCAATATTTAAAACTCTTGCTATCCTATATAGTATAGCAATACTAAAAGTTTGATGAACTTTTTTAGACTCAATATTTGCAATTAACCCTAAACTTACATCGCATAATTCAGCCAGTCTTTCTTGGGTTATTCGTCCATACTTATCGGCATATTTACTTTTATTATTATATCGATAATACTTAACATTTTTACTTATAACTTCGTAAATATAATTATCATAATCTTTTATTTCGTCTTCCATATTATCACTCCTAATATATATTTTCTCACTTATAGTATAGATTTATTATCATTTTATTATAGATAAAAGTTCTATAATAAGTGATAATTTTTATTGACAAATACTTTATCACGAATTATAATTAATTTATAAATTAGAAAAATATATGATAGAGGAGTAATGAAGACATGAAATATGAAAAATTAGATATTAATAGTGGTAGTAAATATAAATGGCTTTTATGTGGATTAATCATGGGAGTACTACTTATTATTATAATCAATTTGATTTTTAGTTATGCAAAATACAAATCAGTCGATAGTGTGAAATTAGCAAGCGGAACAATTAATTATGAAAGTGCAGACTTAAATGTTATTGCGATGTATAAAAATGATGGTGATGGAGATATATCTATGGATACAATCCCAGCAGAAGGCAATTATGAATTAAGTAATGAAAGTTATTGTATTGTTGGTGGTAATAAAGAAAATAAAATAAGAGACGTATTTGAATATAAAGATAATAAAGTATATATTGCTATAGATCAAAAAGGAACAAAGTGTTATGTATATTTTGAAAAAGTAAAAACACCATCCGAAAAAACATTAGCAAATTTAAATTTAAAATCATTAGGTAAAGCTTCAAGATTTGATGATATAGCATGTAGTGGTTGTGCTATAGATGTAAATGGAGTATATGAAGCAGATGACGATTATGGAACGAGTTATTATTTTAGAGGTAGTGTAAGTAATAACTGGGTGAAGTTTGGAAAAAAAGGTAGTAATGATATATATTGGCGAATCATCCGAATCAATGGCAACGGAACAATACGATTAATATATGCTGGAGAAACAGGTAGTTTAGGAAGTAGTAGCACTGGAAAAAATGCGGTAGATAGCAAAGCTTATAATAGTAGCTATGACGATAACAAGTATGTAGGCTTTATGTATGGTTCTGTATCAACCCCAACCGAAAAATATGGAGATGCCCATAAAAATGAAATAAAAAGTGATATACTTAATGAGTTAGAAACGTGGTGGGGAACTACTAACTTAGGTGATTTGTTAGGAAAAATAGATGGAGCAACAGGATTTTGTAATGATAGACAATCATATAATGGGTCATCAAGTACTTCAACACCAGATATAAGTACTAAAGGATATGGAAAAGTTGAAACTTATTATGGACCATCTATAAGGGCATATCAGACATTCCAACCAACATTTAAATGTGCACTAAAATCTCAAGATTTATTTACTCTAAGTACTGATAGAGGTGATGGAAATGGAGCATTAGATAAACCGATAGGATTAATAACAGCGGATGAAGTAATGTATGCAGGTGACTGTACAGGAAAAGTAAATAATGGCTATTGGTTATATACAAACCAATATTACTGGACAATGTCTCCGTATAGCTTTAACGGCAGTTATGCTTACGTGTTCGTTGTGCTTAATAATGGCGGCCTCAACTACGACCGCGTGAGCTACACTACTCTTGGTGTGCGCCCAGTAATCAATCTCAAAGCTAATACAAAATTCAAAACAACAGATGGATTGGATGGAACATATCAACATCCATACGAAGTTGCATGACGTAGTATGGTAGAGTACTTTAGATGGATTGTGGTGTAATAATTATCTTGCCTTTAGTGCTTAACTTCTTATCTAAGGGCAAGTTATATTTTTATTACTTTATATTTGATAGATTTTTAAAAAATCTATCATTTTTTTGATATTT
>CANQBY010000100.1 GCA_947589695.1 uncultured Bacilli bacterium | reverse complement strand
AGAAATTTTTCCTTGCGATTAATAATATATCACTTTTTTAAATTTTTATCTACCTATTTATTATATTTTCTCTAAAATTCATTAAAAAAAGTGCTTTTTCTTCTGAAAACGTCACTTTTTTTATCATTTACACTTTTTTGTGCACTTTAGATTGATTCAACGAGCAATTTCCGAAAGATTAAAAAAAAGCAAGCTTATTTGCTTGACTTAGAATTTGTTTTTTTATTTGATTCTTTTTTAGGTTCCGTTTTAGGTTCGTCTTCTTTTAGTTTAGCAGTTATACTTTCTAAAGTTTTAATAGTAGAATTTTTAACTTCCCGAGCAGCTGATTCAATTACAGGAGTACCTTTTTTAACGGCAAGATCCACTAATTCATCGGCTTTTCTTTTTATTTTTTTAGCGCCTTCTTTAATTTTTTCCGTTGCAGTTTCTTTATCGAGTTCTTTTAAATCTTCTTTAATTTCCTCAACTTTACGTTCAATAGCTTTTTTGACATCTTCCATTTTAATATTTTTAGCTTTAGCTACTAAATCATCCATTTTTACTTTTAAATCTTTGCGAGTTTCTTTGCCACTTTTAGGAGCAAATAAGAAACCTAGGCCAACACCAAGACCGGCACCTATTAAAAATTTACCTAAACCACCTTTTTTTTCTTCTTTAGACATTATTTATCCTCCTCTATCTTTTTGTTTTTTTTATGAAAAAATAATTTTTGAGCGACCATAGAGACGCCTTCCACTATTTTATCAGTCATTGTTACTAGTTTATCTGTGGTAAAATCAACAATTTGAAATAAGCCCCTTAAAGACTCAACTTTCTCATTCACATCGTCCACCACTTTTTCAACCTTATTAACTGTAATAATTGACTTGATACCTAATATTATGCCAATAACAAGTAAGATTATTAATAAAATATAAATTATTATTGGTAAAAAAGATAACCAAAAGTCCATTATTCACCATCCTCTCTATTCTCATACATCGAATCTATTAAATCAAATAAATCACTTTCTAGAGTATCATCTGCTTCTTCTTTGGGCTCATCTAAATGATCTAATGATATAACAGCATCATCTTCTAAAGCATCAGGGGCCATATCTAAGTCAGCACTATTATCTAAGTCTTCTTCCACTGCAAAGTCATCATAAGTAGGCTTTTTTTCTTCCTCAGGTTTAAGCGTAATATAATCATCACTACTATCTTTTAATAATTCATCAATAGTCCGAGCTTTTTCTAATTTTTCTTCTAATATTAAATCATCACTAGTTTTTTCGATAGTTATTTCACTTGGAGTTTCTTTTAGAGGAGCTTTAGGCTCTTCTTCTTTTTTCTCGCCGAAAGCTTTTTTGCGAACAGTATCGACATCTAATTTCCGACTAATACCAGAATCAGAACGAGTTGTTATTTCATCAGGAGTATAATTTTTATCTAAAATACCATAAACAGGACTAATAATTGGGGAAGGTTTAAATTTAACTTTTTCAGTTACTTGTTTTTCTTCGACCCGTTTATATTCGTTTTTTTCTCTTCGAATTGCTTCTTTCTTTTCATATTCTAAAACATTATTTTCCCGACGTTTAGGAACCGCACTTTCAAATTCTTCTTCATCAAAAGCAGGAAAGTTAAAAGTTTTTTCATTTGTAAACAATTCTTTTTCGCTTACGGCTTCAGTTTTTAAAGAACGCATTTCTTGGTGTTCATCTTCAAGCTTTTTTTCCGCCTTAATTACAGGTTCTAAATCATCATAGAAAGAAGTTTTAGGAGCTTGCTTTACTACTGGTTCTTCTTTTTTAGGCATTTCTTTATAAACAGGTTCTTCTCTTTTTATCTCACTTTTCTTTTTATCGATAATGGGAATTTCAACTTCTTCTTCTTCGAATAAAATATTTTTAAATTTACTCATTAAGCCCATTTTAATCACCTTCCTAATTTACATAATCGGGATCTTTTACCCCTTCATTATCATCTAAATCATCCGTAAATTCTAAGTAATTATCACTTCCAACAATTTGGAAAATATCAAAATCTTCTTCACGCATATCATATTCCGTACTACTCAAGTAATTTTTGATTATATTATCATTATACGTGATAGAGGTAATAATGCTCATAGAATTTGCAATAGCTTCTTTTAAATCATTTTCTAATACTATCACTTCTATTTTAGCATAATTATACATAATTTCAACTAAATATAGGTCATTTTTATAATTATTTATTTCAATATAGCCTTTTTGAGAGTTTTTAACAATACTATTAGAATAATAACTAGCGGTATTTTTAGTATAGTTAAAATCAATATGATTATAGTAACTAACTATATCAACATATAGATAATAAAGGTATTTATCACTACTTAAGACTTCATTATAATTATCACTAGTTCGTAAGTTTAAACCCCGAGGTTTATAGTATTTATAACCTTTACGAAAAGTATTATGAATATTAGCATTACTATATAGAGAATCATCAATAATACTGGTAATAGATTCTTTTTTAATACTAGTACAACCGGTTATAAGAAACACAATTATACCTAGTAGGATGAGTTTTTTCATATATAGCCTCCTACAATTAATAATTATAATAAAAAATAAAGAAAATTGCAATAAAAAGAAGTGTAATATTAAACTACATCTCGGTAATTAATATTACACTTTTATATGGAAAAAAGAGTTATAAGTAAGATTCAAACTCTTCTCTGTTGTGTTCTTCTGTAGCATATAAACGGTTAGCTAAATCAATAATTTCGGGATCTATCCCCTTTTCATTTTCATACATATTTAATTTTTCCTTGATTGCAATAACCCCTTTTTCGTTACCTTCCATCATTAGTTTAACAATATTTTTATCTTCCTTATTAATACTCATAAGTTCGGACATAATTTTACTAGATAACTTTTGAATACCACTTATTTCATCAGCTTTAACATGATATTTGGCTAATAATTTCTTGGCATCATTACAAAATTCTTCGTATTCTTCTCGTTGTTCTTTGATTAAATGACTAATTTTTTCGTCTTCAACTTTATCAATAACACAATCAATACCAATTAAACCCATTTCCGCATTTTGATAGATTAAATTTAAAAATTCAATATTATCTTTATTTTTTTCTTCCATTAAAAATCACCCATTTATAGTATGAGTGATTAAAAAATATTTATACCTAAACTTCTTGAACAACGGCAATAATCATCGGTTTACATTCAGTTTCAGCATATAAGTAATTACTTAGTTCATCTCTAATTTCGGTTTTTATTTTGTTATAATCAACATAGGTAGGAGTAATATTACGTTCAATTATAGTAGTACTGATTTTTTTGATTTCACTAATCATATCTAAACTATCTTTGATATAGATAAAACCACGAGTAGTAACCTCAGGACCCACGAGTAAAACTTTATCTTGTTTAGAGATAGTAGCACTAATTAAAACAATTCCATTTTCACTTAACATTTCCCGGTCTTTGATAACTAATTCGCCAACATCATCAGAAGAATTACCATCAATTAAACAATCATTTACTTTAATTTTATTAGTAGATTCAATTAAGTTACCATCAACAAATTCGACAACTTCACCATTTTGTTTTAGGATAATATTTTCACTAGGAATACCTAAAGAACTGGCTAAATCGGCATTACCTACCATATAACGATATTCACCCTTAACCGGCATATAATATTTAGGACGCATAAGTTTAAGCATTTGCATTAAATCTTCACTAGAAGCATGATGTAAGATTACTTTATCGTTTGGAATATTTACGATTTCACAACCAAATTCGGATAAATCATTTTCGAGTTTAACTAAAACTTTTTCGTTACTGTCATAACGAGGTTCCGAAAAGACTATTGTATCATTACTTTTAAGTTTAATGTATTTATCATAGCCATTATAAATTTTAGATAAAGAAGAATAAGGACTAGCTTTATCATCACAGATTAATAAAATAGCATTATTATCATTAATATTAGTTAAATCACCAAGCATATCATCAGCGATATGTAAATAACCATTAGTAAGACCAAAGTTAACCATATTTTGGAGTCTCTTACCCATGATAACAATTTTTCGGTGAGAGTTAACGGCAGCATCAAAAATTTCTTCAATCGTATAAAGGTGAGTTGGTAAAACCATAAACAAAACCCGACCTTCAGCGTCTTTAATAGCTTTTTTAAATACTTCAGTTAATTTATGATTAGGTGAGGTATGACCAATATTTTCACTATAAACAGATTCGGATAATAAACATAAAACACCTAGTTTACCAATATAAGCAATTTTACCTAAATCCATATCATAAGCGCCCATCATTGATGGATCAAAAATGAAATCACCCGTATAACAAATAGCGCCATCTTTGGTGTTAACAACATACATCACAGCGTCGGGAGCACTATGAGAAACACTGATAGGAAAAATACTTACATGACCAAAGTTTATTTTTTTGTGAGCTTTAATTTCAATAATATTATCGGCACTAACACCCATTTCCATTAAAACATATTTCGTAAATTTGGTCGCATAAACTTTTAAGTTAGGAATAACTGATAATAAGTCGGCAGTAGCTCCCATATTCTCATAATGACCATGCGTAATAAATAAGCCTTTAATTCTTTTACGATTTTTAACTAAATAAGAAAAATCAGGGATAATATAATCAATACCTAACATATTACCACTGGCATATTTTAGGCCGCAATCAAAAATAAATAAATCTTTATCTATTTCAATTATATACATGTTTTTGCCATTTTCGTCTAGTCCACCCAGACTAAAAATCTTTATTTTAC
>CANQBY010000099.1 GCA_947589695.1 uncultured Bacilli bacterium | reverse complement strand
CATGAGTGGGCTTATATAATGATAATTTTATTAATAGTCTTAACAACTTATTTATCATTTAAAAATGCGATGTCATCAAATAATTCGGGAAATCCGGAAGTAGATAAGCAAATGCAATTTATGTTTAAATTTATGATTATTATGATTTCAGTGGCGTCTTTATATTTATCCACGGCAATAGCTCTATATTGGGTTGCAACTAATGGTTTTGTGGTTGTTCAAAATTATGTATTTAAGTGGTTAGATAAAAGAGAAGAGGCAAAAGATATAATTATTAAACCTAAAAAAGAAAAAAAGAATAAAAGGGATAATAAGAAAGGAAATTAAATCATGAATGTAGTAAAAGTAGTAGCAAAAACTAAAGAAGAAGCCATAAATGGAGTACTTACAAAATTAAATGCTAGTGAAGCTGAAGTTGTTTACAAATTAGAAGAAATTAAAGGAGGACTCTTTAAAGGGTCACAGTATGAGTGTGAGGGTTATTTAAAGTTAGATGTGTTAACAGATTTAGAAGCATATTTAAAAGGAATAATTGAAGCAATGGGTATTGAGGTGTCAATGGAAGTTAGTACGAAAGAAAATACTACGACGTTTAAAATGTATTCCTCTAATAATCCAATTATAATAGGTAAAAATGGACAAAACTTAGAAGCTTTAACTACTTTAGCTAGACAATTTGTGAAAAATTTAGCGCCAGTTAATGGACCAAAGATAGTCTTAGATGTGGAAGATTATAAAGATAGACAAGTAAAAAGATTAGAAAGATTAGCAAAGAATTTAGCAAGAGATGTACTTAGAAGTAAAGTGCCAGTAGAAATGGGTGCAATGAATTCTTATGAAAGAAGAATTGTTCATAATGTATTGACAGATTTTAAGGGAATCAAGACTGAAAGTATTGGGGAAGAACCTAATCGAAGAGTCGTAATTAAGTTAGATGAAGAATAGAAAAGTACTTGAAATGAAGTGCTTTTTTCATATTAAAAGGTGATAGAAATGGATATTCAAGAATTAAAAAGTATTTTAGAATCTGATTATGGTGAGCTAGTAACTAAAGATATAATTCAGGGAATGCAAGAGGATAGATATGTAACTTTAAGAGTGAATACTTTAAAAAGTAAGATAGATAAGGTTATGTTGGAGTTAGATACTAAAGGGGTTTGGTATGAGAGAGTTAGTTGGTATTCGGATGCGTTAGTTATTTTAAATAAAGATGAGGAATTTCTAAGGAACCTTGAGATGTATCAAAATGGTGAAATATATTTGCAGAGTTTATCATCAATGATTCCAGCATTAATTATGGAAGTGCAAGCCGGAGATATTATTTTAGATATGACCGCAGCACCAGGAAGTAAAACAACCCAAATGGCGGCATTAGCAAATAATCAAGCAATGATTACGGCAATTGAGAAAAATAAAATAAGAAGTGAGAGACTTAAATATAATATCGAAAAATTAGAGGCTAAAAAAATTAGTGTATTAAATATGGATGGTAGAAAATTAGATGAAACTTTTTCTTTTGATAAGATTTTACTGGACGCTCCTTGTAGTGGCAGTGGTACTTTAGAAATAAAAGATAATAAGATTATTAATGATTTTAGTAAAGAGTTAATTGAAAGATCTCGAAACATTCAGGAAGAGTTATTACGGAAATGTGTTAGGATATTAAAGCCAGGACAAATTTTAGTTTATTCTACTTGTTCTATTTTGAAGAAAGAAAATGAAGATATAATAGAAAAATTACAGAAGGAGTTTAATTTAGAAATTCTACAAATAGATGAGGATAGGTTTAAAGGTATAGCTAAATTACCATGTAAAATAAAAGAAGCTTTACTTATTAAACCAAATAAATATTATGAGGGATTTTTTGTAGTTAAACTTAGGAAAAATTAATTAGAATATAAATATAAATAAATTTTGGATAAAGGGTTAGTTATAAATTTAAAAGATAATAGATAAGGATAGGAATGTTTAAGTGAGCCAAAATTTAGGGTATAATTGTTAAAGTTTCTAGGTTAAGTAGAGGTTTTTTATGAATGAAAATATAATTATGAAATTTAATAAAACAATTTTTGATTCAGAAATTTGTTCTTTAATTGAAAATAAGTTAAAAGATATTAATATTAAATACTATTATGAAAATGAGTATAAGTTAATTTTGAATTTAAATTGCAAACAATTAGAAGATTTTTCGTGGCAAGATTTTGATTTTTCATATAAGCGGATATGGCATAGTAATTTTAATTTTTTAGAAAAGTTAGAATTAACTCTTCGAATCATTATAAGTAAAATTAAAGAAGATTTAGAAGAAAATTTGATTTTTATTAAAACAATAGAGGTTAATAGTGATTTCCAAAAAAGTAATACAGAGTTGCAATTATTAAGAATTGGTTTAAAAGATTTTGATAATAAAAAGAAAGAGACTGGTAAAATTCATTTTAATATTCATTTATTAAATGGTCAAAATCTTCTAAAAATAAGTGATTTAATTGAATATATGGAATATTCATTTTATATTGATGAGAGAAATAATAACAAAAATTTTTATAACTCATTGTTATTAAAAAAAGCAAATGGGAAAACTTTAGATATTAATAAATTATCAGAACAGGATTGGAAAAAATTAGTTTTAAAAGAAAAAGTTATTAAAAGGGATATAGCAAATTTGTTTGGAACAACTGAAAAAGAAGTTGATAAAATAAGAAGAAAGTTTATTTCTAGTATTAAACAATATGATGATGAATATGTATTTTATTTTGTAATGTATTATAGTATGACAATGGAAAATTATTATAGTAATTTTTGCATTCCTTTGTTAGAACAGATGAAATCTAAAAATGTAAAAGCTATATATGAGTATTTAAATTTGGATTATCATGAGCTTTTTAAGGTAGAAGAGGAATTAAAAAGACAAAAAGAAATAGAAAAAAATAATTTAGCAGGTGGAAAATATGTAATGCCTTTAAGTGGAGTATTATTAAAAAAATTTTATTGGGCTATAAAAAATAATCAATTAGATCGAAAAATATTAAAAAGTAATTGGTTTAATATTTATTATGGAAAAATGTTTTTTAAAAATATAAAAGAGAGTATTGAAGAAAGTCATATTTTAGATTTATATGAAACAGGAAAGATATATGAACATCCATCATTTTTACCTTATGAAGAATTATATAAAAAATTAAATTTAAAAGAATCAATAGATGTTTCCTTAGATGTTTCCTCAAATTTAATAAAAGTAGATGATATGGAAACTAAAAGATATGAGAAAAAGAAAGTGAAAAGAAAAATAGTTCCACGAAATTATATTAATTTAGCAATGATAAAGACTAAAATTGGTAAATTTGGGGAAGAATTAGTGTATAATTACGAATATGAAAGTTTAAAGAATTATCCAGAATTACAAGAGAAAATAGAAAAAACTTATTTAATAGATGATGGAGCTGGATATGATATTATTAGTTATGATTATGAGGGAAAGAAAATTTTTATTGAAGTAAAAACAAATAAGACAAGTTCTAATAAGCGAATTAAATTTTATATTTCGAAACATGAAGATGAATTTATTAGTAGTCATAAAAATGCTTATATTTATTATATTTATGATTTAAACCAGCCGAAACTTCGAGTTATTAGCCAAAAAACTTATTTAAGCTATTATAAAAATATAGTTAATTATGAGATAAATCAAGAAATAAGTGAGGTTTAAGAAATAATATTGTTGTGGATTTTGTTTTTTATATATTCTTAAAAGTGTAATTGGATGTAAAATAAATAGATATTAGCACATTACTTTTTAATTTTCATATTTTATATTAGGTGATAAACATGGATTTTGTAGATGGAAGAGCAACTAAAAAGGTGGTAATAGATCCTGGTCATGGTGGGGTTGATGGCGGTACTAGTGCGAATGGAATATTAGAAAAAGATTATACTTTGAAGATTAGCAAATATATGGCAGATAGGTTAGATCAATTGGGAATAGAAAATACTTTAACTAGAGATAGTGATGTTACATTAGATTCAAATAATAGGCCTAAAAAAGCGCAAAGTTTTTATGGTAAAGGGAATGACGTTATTGTGGTTTCTAATCACATAAATGCCGGAGGTGGCGATGGTCATTGTGTAACTAATGTATAACAATTAAATCCAAATTAATAATTTTATAAATAAGCATAAACCTCGGTAATTGATTGCTAATTACCGAGGTTTATGATATAATTGGAATACAAGGAAGTGATAATATGCTTTATACTTATAAAGAACTTTTAGAAATCGAAAAAAGCAGATATAATATTGAAAAAAAATTAAAAAAGAAAGAATTATTTAAAGTTGGGGATGGTATTTATTCCTCAAAAGAAATAGTCAATCCAACTCTTATATACGCTAAAAAATATCCGAATGCGATTGTAACATTAGATAATGCTTTTTATTTTTATGGTTTAACCGATGTAATTCCTGATAAATGTTATTTAGCAACTAAACAGAAAGCATCGGTCATTAAAAATAAAGATATTGTTCAAATATTTACAACTGATGAATTATTTGAAATTGGTAAAGCCCAAGTTGAAATTGATGGGATGTTAGTTAATATGTATGATAGGGAAAGGTTATTAATTGAACTTATTAGGCGAAAAAAACAAATATCATTAGATTATTATAAAGAAATAATAAATAACTATCGTGATAGTATATACAAAATAAGTATGAAAAGAGTAGAAAAATATGCTAGCGAGTTTAATATAGAGGATCATATTTTAGATACAATACAGTTGGAGGTTTTGTAACTTGAATATACAAGAATTAATTAA
>CANQBY010000098.1 GCA_947589695.1 uncultured Bacilli bacterium | reverse complement strand
GGATTCTGTCATGTTAGGGGCAGTCGATAATTTATATAAAAAATTCCCTAATAGTTATATTGACGCCAAAATATCCCGTACTGCCTGGGTTGTTAATGATATTCTAAAAGAATTAAAAGCTAAAAATCTTTTGGGTGATGTAGTTATTTTAAATTTAGGTGCTAATGGTGATTGTAGTGCGGATTGTAAAGCCAAAATCATGCAAACTTTAGAGAATCGCGAAGTTTTCTGGCTTAATGTTACTAATGATGATGAAGTTCATATTAATGCTCGTCTCGCTTCTTTCGCGGAATCCTATTCTAATTTGCATATAATTGATTGGGAATCTATTTCTAAAGGTCATAGTGAATACTTTGTCTCTGATGGTATCCATTTAACTAGCAAAGGAAGAACCGCTTATACCGAAGCCATTTATAATGCTTTATACGAAACTTATTTAACTAAATATGAAAATGAAAAACAAAACTTAATTGCAAATCATGAAAATGCTCAAAAAAATAAAATAACTTTCTATGGTAATGATTTATTATTAAATACTTTAGATTTTATTGAACAAGATTATTCTAATGATATATTTAATATTAATAAAGAATATACTTTTAAATCTTTATTAAAAGATATCCAAGCAAATAACTTAACAAACCAAATTGTTTTTGCTTTTGATAAAACCATTAATATAAATTATGCTGAATTATTAAATCAAGTTTCAGATTCTAAAGTTTATCTAATCTTAACTGAACCCGAAAATATTATAGCGGACGATAATGTTACGATCATTGATTTTTCTAAAGAAATAGCTAACCATCCGGAGTATCTAATGTATGATAAAATTCATCTTAGTAAAGAAGGCAATCTTGCTTTAAGCAAAATAATTAAAGATCAAATAAAAAGCCCAGAGTAATCTGGATTTTTTAATCTGTTTTTCCGAGTAAATAATCTGCTGAAATATGATATTTAGAACATATGCTATATAAAAAAGCTGTTGCAATAATATTTGTTCCCCGTTCATATTCGGCAATAGTAGATTGACTAGTCCCTAAAATACTTGCTAAATCTTTTTGCGTTAGTTTATTCTTATTGCGAAACTCTTTTAATCTTTTCCCCATTAAAGTCTTATCAATCTCGGGCTTTATTTTCTTTTTACTTTCCATATCATCATTAAAATCAAATATATAATCTATACTTACCTTAAAATAATTACATACTGTATTCAAATGTTTAATAGGTATTATTTCATTACCAGTTTCATATCTTCCATATAAGCTTCTGCTTACATTTATTAAATTTGCTAATTCCAATTGCTTAATATTAGCTTCTTCTCTTAAATTTTTTAATTTTTCACCATATATCATTGTATTTCACCAAATATATTGTCTCATGTTTATTTTTTGTTGTCATAAAAGGGACGAAATAATGATATTATTATTGACTTTTGACATTTGCCATACTATAATTTAACTATAAACTAGATATTTCTATGATAGAAAGGTATGACAAATATAAATGGAAAAGAATAAAAGAGTAATAATTTATGTTTTAATATTATTAGTAGGGATAGGTATATCTTTTGCTTATTTTGTGGGAAGAACATTGTTTGGGGGAGAAGGAGCAATGACCCATGCGACCACAGCAAGTATAAATAATGCTGAAGTAACAGTAACAGGTAATTTAGAAGTTGATCCAAACTTAGGAATGTTACCAGGACATAAAATAGTATCACATTTAGAAGTAACTGCAAAGGGAGATAATATTTTAATACCATTTAATTTAATATGGAAGGGGACAAATGGATTAGAGACGTCTTTAAAGGTAACAGTATATAAAGCAAGTAAAATAGACGAAACAATAAAAGCAGATTGTGAAGAGATAAGAAAAAATATAGGTACTGGAACAATGGTATATGAAGAATGTGATATAACAAATATAGATACATTAGGTGCACCAGTAGGAAGTGGAACTATACCAAAAAGTGAAAGTGCAACAGAAGTAACATTAGCAGAAGACCAATTTATAAATGCCACACCAAGTAGTTCAGAGACATTATATTATTATGTGATATTAGAATACCCAAATGATGAAGATAGTCCTCAAAATAGTGATATGGGAAGAAGTTTTGAAGGAGAAGTAACAGTAGAAGCAAGTGATATAGAGTCAGATATAGATATAGCAAAGATATTTATATATGATAAAGAAACAAAAGATTATAAAGAATTAGCAAGTAGTGGCGAAATACCAGAGAATCAAATATTAGATATGAGTAAAACAACATGTAAAAAAGGAGCAACACCAATATGGGATTCTGATAATAAGATAATAAAGTTAAGTAATTACACCAGTGCCGGGGAAACATGTGAACTATATTTCAAAGATAAGCCATCGGCCGATGAAGTTTTAACAAAATTTGGAATATCAAATATCCAAGATTCCCCAAGCACATTCAATGAAACGGCATGTGATAACGGAACTAATGATAAAAGTCATAACACTTCCGGAAGTAATTGCAAATTACAGGATAAAGGAGTTTTTAAAGGAACAGATGACTATGGAGATACTTATTATTATCGTGGAACAGTAGATAATAATTGGGTCCAATTTGCTGGAATGTGGTGGAGGATAATTCGAATTAACGGCAACGGAACAATTAGATTGATTTATTCGGGCTCAGATATAAGCCTAAAACCTACTGATGGTCGATGGAATACAGATAGTATAATTGCAACTGCACAGGAATTTAATTCTACGTCAGATGATAATAAATATATCGGTTATATGTACGGAGGAGAAGCAGGAGTTGCATCAAGTAGTTATAGTGAAGCTCATTCAAATAAAACAGATAGTGACATAAAAAAAACTATAGATGATTGGTTTAAAAGTAGTACTTTAAATAATTCTAAAAATTTAGAAAAAATAGATGGAGCAACCGGTTTTTGTAACGATAGACAACCATATGATGGTCCTTATTTAGGTTCAAAAATTAATAACATAACTTATGGATATGGTAAAAAAACTACTTATTATGCTTCATTCATCAGAGCAAATAGATTGCAAAAACCTTCTTTTATTTGCACTCAAGCGAAACAAGATTTATTTACACTAAGTAGTGATAGTGGTATAGGTAATGGAGCATTAACTTATCCAGTAGGATTAATAACAGTGGATGAAATAATACTTGCGGGAGGAAAAATTAACACAACTAATTATGGTTATTGGTTGCAAACAAACCAATCTTATTGGACAATATCTCCGTATTATTTTAGTGGTAGTTATGCTTTAATGTTTCGGGTAAATTCTAATGGCTATTTAGGCAATACTCACACTAGTGATGATGGTAATATTGGAGTACGTCCTGTAATAAATCTTAAAGCTGATACAATATTCAAAATAAATGGTGAAGATAAAAAGGGAACTATAGATAATCCTTATGTTGTGGAAGGAGCAGAATAATTATGAAAAATAAATTAGTTTTAATATTTGTAATATTAATAAGTATAATATCAATGTTTATTATAAGTAATAAAATATTTAGTGAAAATAATAAAGTAGTTATATCTGCATCAGAAATAGAAAAAAACAAATCTATATCAAACAGAAATATACTAGCAGTATATGTAGAAAATGAAGAAGGAGTATATGAAAAACAAGAAGATGGAAGTATACCCCAAGAAGGATACATAATAGATAGTGAAAAAAGTGTATGCAATAATGGTGTTAAACCAAGTTGGGATAATTATAATAAGCAACTTATAATAAATAATTTGCAATCAAATGGTGCTAGTTGTTATTTGTATTTTAAAGTGTCAAATTCTAAAAAAAATTTAGAAAAATTAGGTTTAAATTTATCTACAAAAGGTTGTCCGGAAGTTGACGAAAATGGTGTGGCCACTATAGCAGCTACAGAAACAACTAATAATCTTTTGTGTAAAAGTATAGATGATTATGGTGAAACATATTATTATCGAGGAGTTGTTGATAATAATTGGGTAAAAATAGGAAGTTCATATTGGCGTATTATCCGAATTAATGGAAATGGCACCATTAGATTGATTTATAATGGTAAATCGCCCGAACAAACAGGTTCAAAGACGTTAGCTGTAAAATCCACATATAATAGTGGTGATGAGAAAGATAATAAATATGTAGGATTTATGTATGGAGGAACTCAAAAAAGTACAATTTTACAAGCTATAGAAAGTTGGTATAAAGAAGACGAAACAGGAACAGAATTAGCTAAATATGCCCAATATTTAGATGGTACGACAGGTTTTTGCAATGATAGGCAAATTAATAAAGGAAATCCAAATGTTTGGTGGAAAGATGATACAGCATTAGGTTATGGAACTAATAAAACGGCATATGCTCCAATCAGTAGGTTTGAAAACTCTGAAGAAAAAACCACAACGAATAAACCTATTTTAAAGTGTGGAAATCCAGGAAAAGATTTATTTACAACAGAGACAGAGCAAGGAATTGGTAATGGATTATTAACGTATCCTATTGGTTTGATAACGATTGATGAAGTAATTTATGCTGGTGGATATGTTGGAACGGATAATAAAAATTTTTATCTTTATAATGGCACGCATTATTGGACCATGTCTCCTGTAAGGTATGATTTGTGGGCAGAGATTTTTCTTGTTAATTATCATGGTGGAGTTAATCAAACAGGAACTAGTGCTACAAGCACTAGCTATAATGGAGCTAGTGGTACGTTTTATTCTCATTATTTACGCCCAGTAATCAATCTCAGAGCTGATACAACCTTTAGTGGAGGTACTGGGACTTCTGATGACCCTTATGTAGTTCAATAAACTTAAATTAAATAC
>CANQBY010000097.1 GCA_947589695.1 uncultured Bacilli bacterium | reverse complement strand
TATAATAATATCAGAAAGAGGTTTTTTTAATGAAAAAAAGAGTGATATTATTAAGTATAATTTTATTAGTAATAGGAGTAATATTTATTAATAGAAAGCAAGAAGAACAAATACTGGATGTTAATTCATTAAATATAAGTGAAGAAAATACTCCAGTGTTAGCCATGTATAAAAATGATACGGGAGATACAAAAGATGATCAAGAAATAGATACTATGCCTGAGGAAGGATATACCATAGACGAACAAAGAAGTTATTGTTATACAACAGATAAAAATAATCCGGATGAAGTAGATTTACATACCAATGATAATGGCGAACATATTATAGGTAAATTAAAGAAGAACAGTAAATGTTTTTTGTATTTTAATAAAGCTAAAACACCATCAGAAAAGACTTTAGCTCAGTTAAATTTAAAAGAATCAGAAGGATGCCCTGTAGCTGATGCAAGTGGAAATGTGACATTCAAAGCTTTAGCAACTACAGAGGATTTATTATGTAAAGCCCAAGATGATTATGGAGATACATATTATTTTAGAGGAGCTCCGACAAAAAATTGGGTAAAGATAGGAAATACATATTGGCAAATAATAAGAATAAATGGTAATGGAACGATAAGATTAATTTACAATGGAATTAATACTATTAGAACAGATGAAGGAACCATAGCTAGAGCAAGCAAATATTATAATTTAAATGCTAATGATAATAAATATGTAGGCTTTATGTATGGCCCGAAGGGGACAACAGCTTCAAAAAACTATGAGGAAGCTACTACTAATTTAGAAAAAAGTACAATATTAGAAGAATTAGAAGGCTGGTATATAAATGATGCAACAGGAAAGGAATTAGCAAAATATGCACAATATTTAGATGGAGCAACAGGATTTTGTAATGACAGACAAATAAATAAGGGAAATCCTAGGGTGTGGTGGACATATGATGAGGCAATGGGTTATGGAAACTATGTCACAGTATATGCACCATTTAGTAGATTTGTTCAATCAAATAATAATAATAAAACACTAAGTCAAGGAGTAACACCAACATTTAAGTGTGGAAGTCCAGGAAGAGATTTGTTCACTACCAAAACAGAACAAGGAATAGGAAATGGAGCATTAACTATAGATGAAGTAGATATACCAATAGGCTTAATAACAGTTGATGAGTTAGTCTATGCTGGAGGATATCCAGGACAGACTAATACAAGTTATTATTTATGTAACCATCGAGAATACTGGACAATGTCTCCGTACTACTCTGATCCGAATGCTAACGTGTTCTATGTAGTTAATGATGGCAACTTATACTTCAACTATGTGTTCACCGCTAAAGGTGTGCGCCCAGTAATCAATCTCAAAGCTGGTACACTGACAAAAGGGACAGGAACAACTGGAGATCCATTCACTTTTGCATAGTGTAATTTTAACTCAAGTTTAAAAGCTTGAGTTTTTATGTTTCATTATTGTTTAGACGTGAGTTTTTTGATATAATGTTTTTGGGAAGTGAAGAAATGAAAAAGGGTTTTGCTTTACTAGAAACTATTATTGTGGTAACTGTTTTGGCGGTTTCTTTATTAATGCTTTATGGAACGTTTTTAAATATGGTTAATAATAGTAAAAGAAATATATTATATGATGATGTAAGTAATATATATATAACTTATTATGTAAAAGAATATTTAAGTTTAAAAGATTTAAATATAAATGAAGATATAAATGAGATTCAGGGATATGAAGAATTATTTGGAAAGTTAAATATAAATAAAGTATATGTAACGAAGTATGATTTAAAAAATATAAATATTGATAAATATGGTAGTATGTTTAAAGAATATGTTAAAAGTTTAAGTAATAAAGATAATTTTAAATATCGTTTGATCGTGGAATTTAAGAATAATGAAGAATATTCTTATGCGAATGTGGGGTTTAATTATGAATAAAAAGGGTGTAACAATATTAGAAGTATTAGTAAGTGTAGTTATTGTTTCTATTGTGGTATTACTGTTAATTAAAGTAATGCTTAGTTTAAGTAATATTAATAATGATACAAGTTATGCTTCTAATGATGAGATAAGTAGAACAACTATTATTAAAAATATTGAAAAAGATTTCTTAGAATTAAAACTAAAAGGAATAGAGATTGAAGAATTAGAAGATAAAACATTAATTAAATTTAGTTTTAAAGATATAGATAAGACTTTAACTATAAATAAGAATAGTGTTTTATATGATGAAGTAGAATATAAGTTAAATAGTAATAAAGCAACTTATGATCTATGTATAAATTATGATTATATAGATGTAGATGAGAATTATTTTTTAGTTAAAATAAATATTCCCGTTTTAATAGATGATGTTAATACCACTTTAAATGATGATTTAATACTTACTTATATGGATTTAAAAAATAGTGATAATAACTATTTAAGTAGTTATAGTTGTCTTAAAAGATAAGAATTAAAATAAAACTAATTAGAGTTTGATATAAGCGACCTTTAAAGAAATAACTAAAATTAATATTAGTATCTTCTAAGATAGCTTTTACTTGAGTATTAATACTTAGACCACCAAAAGAAATAATACAAGTAGCAATTATTTCTTTTAATTTGGAAGAAACATTTAATATTAATAGATTATTTAGACCATTAGTTATTTCTAAAATACCAGAGATAATAGTTTTTAAGAAGATATTTAAGGGTAAAAGATTTGAAATAATAAAAAACAATAAAAGATAAAAAATAATAGTTCCTAAAATAACTAAAAGGGTGGTCATAGCATTAGAAATACTTTTAATTAAAGTACTACTTAAAGTAGATGTTTTAAGAGTTAAGTTATGATTAGTTATTTTAGGAGCTTTATTTCTTAATAAAAGACCAATGATAAAATTACTTAAATAATGAATTAAAATAATTTTATAAGTAATAGTTTTCGAAAATAATAAACTTAACATAGTAATTAAAAATAAAGGATTAGAAAAATAAGTAAAAGTTAAATAATGATTAGCTTCTTCTAAAGATATTAGATGATCCGCATATAAATTTTTAATAATATAAGCAGAACTTGGGGTACCACTTATTAAACTCATAAAAAAGACATAGGCACAAGTACCACTAGTGTTAAATAGTTTTGAGAATAAATTATGAAATATTTTAGAAAAATAATAAGGGATATTTAGAGAAATTAAAAAATCATTAATAATAAACATGGGGAATAAAGAAACAAAAACTTTGGTAAAAAATAAGTTTATTCCTTGTAAAATTGTGGATGCAATAAGGGTGTTATGATTAAAAATAAAGAAAATAGTAATAAAAATTAATAAACAAATAGTAAAGTTAATGATTTTTTCTTTCATATTTACTCCAATTTCATGATATAATCTAATAGGTGATAGATGTGTTTAGTAAAATATATGAAAAAATAAAAGAATTTATTAAAGAAAATTATAAATGTTTAATTGCAATAATAATAATTTATTTATTATTTACATTTGAACTTCCTTATGCGATATATACTCCAGGAGGGGCAGTTAATTTAAATGATCGGATAAGTGTCTCGGATGGTTATCAAAGTGAAGGATCTTTTAATATGGCTTATGTTTCTATGGTTAAGGGGTCAATTCCATTCCTTTTAATGTCAAAAGTAATTCCGGATTGGGATATTGTCAGTAAAGATGATATGACAATTGAAGGGGAAGATATGAAGGAATTAGTTAAAAGAGAAAAGTTGTATATGCAAGAATCAATAGACGCTGCGATTATTAATGCTTATAAAATGGCTCATAAAGAAATAGAAATTAAAAAGATTAATAATAATGTTGGTTATATAACTGTGGAAGCTAAAACTGATTTAGAAGTAGGAGATAATATTATTAAAGCAAATGGCGAAGAAATAGATAGTTTAACCGATTTACAAGAAATAGTGGGACAAGGTAAAGTAGGCGATAAAGTAGAATTAGAAATAATTCGGGATAAGAAAGAAAAAAAGGCTTATGCGACAATTTATGAAACGGAAGATGGATTAAAGATTGGTGTTAGTTTTATTAATACTTTTGAGTATGAAGTAGATCCAGAAGTAAACGTTAAAAGTAAAGCGAGTGAAATGGGTTCAAGTGGGGGCTTAATGATGAGTCTTACTATTTATAATCAATTAACGGAAGAAGATATTACGCATGGGAAAAAAATTGTTGGAACGGGAACAATTGATATCGATGGTAATGTCGGCGAAATCGCTGGGGTTAAATATAAACTAATTGGGGCAGTTAATAAAAAAGCAGAAATATTTATTTGCCCAGAAGAAAATTATGAGGAAGCCGTAAGGGTGAAAAAAGATAAGGGATATAATATTAAAATTATTAGTGCCCATACTTTTGAAGAAGCTTTAGAAAAACTGGAAGATATTTAAGGAAATCTTTGATAATTAAAGGTTATACATATTATTATTGTTTCATAATGTTATTAATATATTTTTGGACTCTTGTAATTATTAAATTTATGTTTTTGGAATCTAAAACTATGCTATTATAGGGCTTTATTATTCTTTTTATAGATATTGTTCTTATTTGATCTAATAAGGCTATGGAATCTGTTATATCAATGTATATTAGGTTTTGATATTTTAATTCATTGTGATTTCTATCATTAAAGGCATATTTATTTTTAAAGTGCTTTTCTTTGGGACTTGTTAATGGTATACAAAAAAGCATGTTTTTAGTTTTAGGAATAGTAAAGATTATGCCTAAGTGAATTTTATTTATTTCTGATCCTTTATTGCCTTTAAAATCTATATAGTATATTGTTCCGTTTTTCATATTTACCTCCATTAATAAGAAA
>CANQBY010000096.1 GCA_947589695.1 uncultured Bacilli bacterium | reverse complement strand
ATTTTTATGAATTAACAAAATTTTATTATCTTTTATTACTAAACCGTAGGCTCCCAATTGTTTAAATTCTTTCATTTAATTTTTCCTTTCATATTTATATAGTAACAAATTTATTGTATTTTGTCAGCACTAATTATATAATGATTGAATATGTCACTTTATTATTGCTCATATTAAAACAGATAGGCCTAAGCCTATCATATAAAGTAATAAAAATATAACTTGCCTCTAGATAAGAAGTTAAGCACTAAAGGCAAGATAATTAACTAATCAGTAACTACTACGTATGGATTGTCTATGGTACCTTCTCCTCCAGGCACAAATATTGTATCAGCTTTTAGGTTTATTACTGGACGCACACCAACAAAAGTACTACCAGCGTTGGTGAAGCCTAAAGAACCATCACCACTCACATAAAACATGATAACAGTACTGCCATCAGCCATACTCATTGGAGACATTGTCCAGTAATATTCATTAGTATATAAAAAATAATTTGAGTTACCAGTACCACGGAAGCCTCCAGCTAGTAACACTTCATCGGCTGTTATGAGTCCTATCGGATAATCTAAAATCTGATTCCCTTTCTTTGATTCTTTTTTAGTAAATAAATCCCTTTGATATAATTTATCATCTACATCTACACTTGTTTCTTGAGTTTCAGTCGTTGCTGCATTCACTCCACATTTTAATGTTGCTAATTGTTCCTGTCTATAACCACTACTTTTTGCTACTCTTCCCCACATGGCATAACTTGTGGGAGAAGTTCCATATCCTGTTCCACTATTATAACTTGAGTTTACACCTGTTACTTTTTGTCTATCATTACAAAAGCCTGCATTTGGATCTATATAATCTTCATAATCTGCTAAATTTTTTTTATACCAATCATTTACTTTGACTGCTATAGTACTTGGATTGCTTGCTAAATTTGTATGAGCCTCAGCATAACTACTTGCTCCTGCTTTACCATAATAATACCCTACATAAGTATTATCTCTAGACTGTGTATTATATGCTACATTTGATTCAACATTTGTTTCCACTCCTGTAATATTTGTACAATTGACTCCGGTACATTGAAATATAATTCTTATACTTCCATCACCATTTATTCGGATGATTCGCCATCTCATATTAGCAAACTGCACCCAATTATTTGGTGCTTGTCCCCTAAAAAAATAACTAACACCATCATTGTCCTCAGCTTTATATAATATATTTCCATTATTTCCTATGCCTGGCCCTGTTACTTTTGATACTCCTGTAATTTTATTTGTTGAAAAATTTGTTCCTGTATCAGTTGTAGTAAAATCTTTAAGTAAATTTGCTAAAGTATTATCTAATTTTTTAAAATATAAATAACACTTTGTTCCTTTTTTAGTAAAATCAACTATTAATTTACCGTTTTCATAATTTAAAATATTTTTTATATCGTCTTCTCTATCTGGTTCTTTACAATAGCTCATACTATCATCAATTACATATCCATTTGCTGGTATTTCATCTACTGGTTGGTATCCTGTCTCTTCATCATCTTTTTTAAACATCGCAATAATATTTAAATCAGCATTTTCATAACTTATGGTTCCACTTGCTAATTTTACACTATCAACAGATTTATATTTCGCATAACTAAATATAAAATTAACTATAATAATAAGTAGTACTCCTATTATTATGCCACATAAAATCCATTTATATTTACTACCACTACTAATATCCAACTTCTCATATTTCATATCTTCATTACTCCCTATCATAGAAATTTCTAGTTTATAAATAAATTATAATATGATAAATGTCAAAAGTCAACAAAAATATAGATATTTCCGACACTATATTTTTAAAAATTACGTAAAATGAGACAATTATTCTAGGTGAGAACTATGCTAAATATGCAAAATATAAAAAATATTCGAAATGAAAATAACTTATCTCAAAAAGAAGTTGCCAATATTCTTAAAGTATCTCGTAGCAGTTATGCTATGTGGGAAAGTAATAATAACATTTTTCCTTTAAAACGATTAATTGATTATTGTAACTATTTTAATATTTCTATAGATTATGCTTTTAATTTAACTGAAACCAAACAATATAATAAAACTAAAATTAATCTAGATTTAAAATTAATTGGTAAAAGATTAAAAGAATTTCGAATTGAAAACAATTTAAAGCAAGAAAATATTGCCAATATTCTTCATATTGACCAACCTACTTGGAGTGTTTATGAAAATGGTAAAAATCTGATTGGAACACCATTCCTTTACATAATTTGTTCTAAATATCATATCTCTGCCGATTATCTTTTAGGTCGTATTGATAATCCTAAAAGCATATAAAAATGAGACTCTAATTAGCCTCATTTTTAATAACTGTTAAAGTTCTTTCATTAATAAACTTTATAATACTACAATTACAAGAAGATAAAATATATAAGTGCATAATACCTCCTAATAGATAATATGCCTTAAAAAATTTATTTTACTTTATTTTTTTAGAGCTCTTTGGCAAAATAGCTTTATTTTTATTTATTGTTGAAAAAAAATACGGTATAGTTTGTGGTTTAATTCTCTTACTTTCAATTTTAACGCTTTTAAGAGTTGTACTAATTGGTGTACTAAGAATTTGATTGTTCATCAGACTTTCCTCCTTCAATAATCCAATTTCCCTGATTAATAATTAAATTATTATTTAAAGTAGTATCTGGTAACATCATATAAGTAGCAACTAATTCTTCTTCTACATAACAATTTAATTGTAAACTTTCTAAGCAAGCCACTTTAGTTTTTTCTTTAATAAAATTTATTGTATTGGGTACAGGCATATTATTAGAAGTAATTTTTTCCATTATCATAGCCTGGGGATTATAATATTTATTAAATTCCATCTCTTCCATAAAATCTTCATAAATTTTCCAAATAATATCCTCTACTTTTTTGTTAGATTTAGCTATAGGCAGGCCTATTTCTTTAGCTTCATTTCTAGCCAAAGGATATCCATGATGATAAAATTTAGTATTTAATGTCTCAGTGATTACTTTTCGTTTATTTTCATCCTTCATATGCGTAGCTAACAGTTTTTCACCCATTGTTAATCCAAGCTGAGAACTCCTTTTAGCAAAACCTAATGTAGTTGGCGGAATTTCTAAAGTCAACTTTTCAAAAGATTTTTGCAAAAGATCTTGATCGGTAATGCCGGTATCTTTAATAAATTCTATATATTTTGTTATATCTTCATAACTTATCATTCTTTGGTTACCATGACTATCTACAAATCCCAACTGAGGATCTAAAGGACCTAAATTGCCGAAAGGATGCATAATAATTTCATCAGCTCCTAAAGCTAATAGTGTAGCAGCACTATAAGCAGTATATGGAATTAATATAGAAACATATTTAAATTTTTCTCTTAACAAAGATATAATTCTCCATGACACTATAGGATCTCCTCCATTACTTATTATAAGAAAATCCACACTTTCACTACTAGAATCTAATTGATTTAATTGTTTAATTAATATTGGTAAAACTTCTAAGCCCATTTGTCCTGAACAACCAGGCCTAATAGAAGTAACATAACTTATTAAAGGCCTTTTTCTTATTTTTTCCAGTTCTTGATATAAATTTTTGCGTGACAAATAACTCATAATTTCACCTCTATTAAAATTATAGCATAACAAATACAAGAAACCAAGAAAAACTTTTATTTAGAACTTAAATCTTTATAATAATTATATCTTTTTTTCGCAAACTCTTTTTGCTCTTCTAAAAGTACTTTAGCTAATGCTTCATCTTTAATCTTTAAAGCATTATATCTAACTTCATTATTTAAAAATTCTTCATATCTTTGGAAATCTGGTTCTTTATTATCTAAATATAATTTTTCTTCTTCCGGATTATATCTCATAAGTAACGTATACCCCACTTCACTAGCTAATTTTTCTTCTTCTATTGAATGTGCCATCCCTGTTTTAATTCCGTGTTCAATACAAGGTGAATAGGCAATAATTATCGCTGGTCCTTTATGTTCCATTGCTTCTTTCATTGCTTTTATTCCCTGCATCATATTAGCTCCTAAACTAATACTTGCCACATATACATTAGGTATCGCCATTGCTATTCTAAACAAATCTTTTTTATTGGTTTTCTTTCCTAAATCAGCAAACTCGGCGACTTGCCCCATTTTACTTGATTTACTCATTTGTCCCCCAGTATTAGAATATACTTCGGTATCTAAAACTAACATTTTTATGTCTAAATTCGAAGCTAAAACATGATCGATTCCCCCAAAACCAATATCATAAGCCCAACCATCTCCTCCGATAGCCAAAACTGTCCGTGCTGGAATATATTTGATTAAACTTTTTAATCTCTCGGGAATTTCTTCTAACATCAATTCTTGTTTCACTTCTAAAGTTACTTTATAATTATCCATATTATCTATATATTTTTGGAAACTTTTTTGCACCTTAGGATTTACATTATTCATTTCTTCTTCCATAATTTTTTTAATTAAATTTCTTTTTACTTGAAAAGACTTATGCATACCTAAAGCAAATTCGGCATTATCCTCAAATAAACTATTAGCCCAAGGAATTAAATATGGTGTCGTGGGTGCAGAACCCCCATAAATACTTGAACATCCTGTCGCATTCGCAATAACTAATTCTTCTCCATATAATCTTGTAATTAAATTAATATAAGGAGTTTCTCCACACCCAGCACATGCTCCACTAAATTCAAATTTAGGTTTACATAAAGCTGCTCCTGGCACTGTAAATTTATTGTATATCAATGGATTTTCATAATCTCGAAAATATTTATTAGCTTCTCTTTGTTTTTCTAAATCAATATCTCCAAATTTTAAGGCTTTTTCGCCATTTCTACCTGGACAT
>CANQBY010000095.1 GCA_947589695.1 uncultured Bacilli bacterium | reverse complement strand
GATTATCATGGTTTCTTCTTAAATCTTAATTGTCGTGTTTGCTTAGAAGGTCTTATTATCTTTGGTATAGGTGGGGTCTTTGCAACTTATATCTTAGCTCCCTTTTTAAGTAATGTTTTTGATAAAATAAATCACCGAATTTTAGTTATTATCAGTATTATTTTAATATCTCTCTTAGTATATGATTTTTATATTTCAAGCTCTAATCCCAACACTGGTGTAGGAGTTACAAATAATATTACCGAAAGTAAGTTAAGCAATTTAAAAACCTAAATTGCTTTTTTAAATTTCTAAATTGTGTTATACTTATAAAGTAATAATAAGGAGTGTTATTATGAATAAAAAAGGATTTACATTAATAGAGATTTTATGCGTTATTGTTTTATTAGCCATTACCACTTGTTTTGCTTCCTCATCCGTGATTAAATTAACTATCCAAAGCAAAGAAAAATTATATTGCACTAAACTGGCTTTAATTAAAAGTGCGGCCTTAAACTATGCTCAAAACTATGAGTATGAACTAACTAATAGTAAAAATCTTTATGAGAATCATCCTAGTCTTACTATCACGGTCGCCGATCTTCTAAAAACTGGTCATTTTCAAGCTGATAAAGATAATCAAGTCTTAAATCCTAAAGATAATAGCTCCTTAAATGATACTAAAATTATTATTTATTTAGAAAATAATTTAATTAAAGCAACGATCGCATCCGATAATATTTGTTAAATTCCTAAATTTATGATACAATAACTATCTAAAAAGGAGGTTCCTCATGAAAAAAAGTGTTTGTTTAATTGGTAAACCTAATGTTGGTAAATCTACCATTTTTAATAAATTAATCAAAGAAAAAAAATCCATTATTTTAGATGAAGCGGGTATTACTAGAGATCGTATTTATGGCAGTGTTACTTATCAAAATAAAAGTTTTTCTCTAATCGATACCGGCGGTCTTACTACCGAAAATCATGATTTTAATAATGAAATTAAAATGCAAGCCGAGCTAGCTATCGATGAAGCTGATACGATTTTATTCGTGGTTGATGGTAAAGAAGGCCTTGATAATACTGATTATTTTATCCGTGATATGCTTATTAAAACCAGCAAAGAAGTAATTGTTTTAGTAAACAAAGTTGATAACCCAAAAAGACAAGAAAATATTTATGAATTCTACGAACTTGGTTTTGAACATTTAATCCCCGTTAGTGCTGAACATAATCTTGGATTTACTGAAATTTTAGAATTATTGACGAAAGATATTCCTGAAACTTTAAATAATCCTAATCATATTCCGAAATTTTGTATTATTGGTCGTCCTAACGTTGGCAAAAGTAGCTTAATTAATGCTTTATTAAACGAAGAAAGAGCCATTGTTTCTGATATCGCTGGTACTACACGTGATTCTATTGACACTAAATTTACATATAATAAAAAAGAATATATTGTTGTTGATACCGCGGGGTTACGCAAAAAAGGTCGGATTTATGAAAATGTCGAAAAATATAGTTATTTACGAAGTATGAAAGCTATCGATGAATCTGATGTTTGTGTTGTTGTTGTAAGTGCCGAAGAGGGAATAATTGAACATGATAAACATATCCTAGGATTTGCTCTTGAAGCTGGAAAAGGGGTTGTTTTAGCCGTTAATAAATGGGATACCGTATCTAATCCCGATTTAGCTATTAAAGCTTGGAAAACAAAACTAAATAATGAATTTCAATTTGCTTCGTATTTAAAAGTAGTCTTTTTATCGGCAAAGAAAAAAACTCGGATTTCTTCTTTAATGCCGGAAGTTATTAGTGCTTTAGAAAATAATCAAAAAGAGATTCCTACTAGTACCCTTAATAATGTTATCACCGAAGCAGTTAGCTTAAATGCTCCTCCCACTTATAAAGGTAAAAGACTAAAAATCTTTTTTGTGAGCGAAACCAGTATTAAACCTCCGAAATTTACTTTTCAAGTTAACAATAAAAGTTTAATTCATTTTAGTTATGAACGCTATTTAGAAAATAAATTACGCGAAAATTTTGATTTAACAGGTACTCCTATTATTTTACAATTTAAAAATAAAAATGAAAGAGATTAGTTAACTTAAATTTGTACTTTCTCTCTTTCATCTACACGTCTTTTATTAATTATATGTTCTTCGTTATAAGTTGTAAGTTCAGTTGGACTAACACCTAACTTTTGGGCTAGTAAATCAATGTAATCAGTCGTAATATTTTCTTCGCCTCTTTCCACACAAGCTAGGTATTTGTGGGACAAACCTAAATTAGAGTAAAACTTTTCTTGACTTAAACCACTTTTATAACGATAGTATTTTAAATTAATTCCAATAATAACTTTTAAATCCATAAATTTACTCCTTACCCTTAATATTATTGATAATTACTCCTAATGTCCACCCACCTATAACTATACGAAATTTGACATAATTACAATTTTGGTATATTATATATCTAGTGGAGGAGTTATGGTAAAAAGTAGTACAAAAGTAAATTTTAAATTAAAAAGTTTACGCCTAGAATATAATATGTCTTGCGACGCTATATCCAAAGAATTAGGCATATGTAAAGCATATTATTGGCAAATCGAAAATGGAAATCGTCGGCTTTATTATGATTTAGCTTTAAAAATAGCTCGAGTCTTTAATAAAAAACCTGATGAAATATTTTATGAATATTACAAATAAAAACCCAAAAAATACTTTCTAACATATAATACTTTAGGAGGTATTTTTTTATGCTTGATGATTCTTTATTTAAAAAAGTTTACAAAAAAACTAAAGTTGATAAAGCTACAATTGTCTCTCTTGCCGAAAAATTACAACAAGGAAACATGAAAGATAAAGAAACTATCCTAGAAGTTATCGATACTTTAAGTAAGATGACTGGTAAGAAAGTAAGCCCGGAATTAAAGGAAAAAATCGTCAAAAAAGTAGTCTCTGATGATGTCCCAAGTAACGTAAGTGACATGTTTTAAAAATTTTTAATTGCGGGTTTGCTAATTTTCTGTTATAATATCCCTTAGGTGGAGTACATGGAACAAGTTTTAGAAATTTTAGAAAAATTAAAAGAAATTGAAAATGGTTGGATGGATATTGAAAAAAATATCTACAAAAACATTGATAAGGGTTTTAAAAAGAAATATGTCTTACAAAGTCCTGAAGAAACTTTAGCTAATAAAGTTGGCACAAGTTTTGATTTGGTGGAACTAGAAAGAACATATTTTAAAAACTTAGGCCTTAAGTTTAATGCTTACTTTATGATTTATTATGAATCAAAAAGAATTTATACGCATACTTTTATTGTTTATGAAGAAGCTGAAAAATTCTATTGGTTTGAATCTTCTTGGGAAAATGATAAAGGTGTACATGAATTTATGTCTTTATATGATTTACTTACTAATGTCCGTACAAAGTTTATTAAATATAATAATATTAAATTCATGGATAATGACTACTTATGTGTTTATAAATATAAGAAACCTAAATTTCATATTGGCTTAAAAGAATTTTATAAACATTGTGAAAGTGGCGAAAATGTTATAATTTAATTGCTAAATAATAAATATTGTGTTATACTAAGCATGTAAAGCGATAATTAAAAGATATGATTTATAAAGGTATTTTCCTAGAGAGTTAACGGTTGGTGCAAGTTAATAAATTAATTTATAAATTACTCCTTTTATAGTGATATAATAATATCCGGTTCATAGCCGTTATCAAAAGTAAGTAACTATTTGGATGGTACCGCAGAATTGCTCCAAGCATTTCTGTGGTTTTTAATTTTTAAGGAAGTGATAAAATGTCGGATCGTGATTATAAAGCTTCAAAAGCTTTTCTCTATTATTATGAGTCCTGTTCGAAAGAAGAACAAGTTTCTGCTTTCCGTTTAATTAACTTAGTTAAAGAAGATTTTGCACGATACACCATGAATCATAGTAATAAAGAATTAGTTAATTTTAAGGTAGAAGATTTAGGTATATCCGATTTACTGCGTTATGTCTATTTAAAATTAAATATTATGAAACGACTTTATCCCACTTATTCTGAAATAGATAATCTCCTTAAAATAGTTAAATCTAAAATAATAAATTTAAAAATAAATGAAAGAAAGAGATGATTAAAAATGATTAATATTAAAGAAAATGAACAATTAAGTATTATGAACCATAGCTGTGCCCATTTATTAGCTCAAGCGGTGAAACACTTATATCCCGAAGCTAAATTCTGGGTTGGACCTGTTATTGAAGAAGGTTTTTACTATGATATCGATTTAGGGGATATTACCCTTACCGAAGAAGATTTACCAGCGATTGAAAAAGAAATGAAAAAATTAGTCAAAGATGGTAAACGTATCTATCGGGAAGAAATATCTAAAAAAGAAGCTTTAGAGAAATTTAAAGATGATCCTTATAAAATTGATTTAATATCTCGGATGGATGAAGAAAACACGATTATTAGTTGTTATACTCAAGGTGATTTTACGGATCTTTGTCGGGGACCTCATGTTGAATCTACTAAAGTTTTAAAGAATTTTAAACTCTTAAAAGTAAGTGGTGCTTACTGGAAAGGGGACTCTAAAAATCATATGCTTCAAAGAATCTATGGCATTTGTTTTGAAACTCCCGAAGAGCTTGAAGCGCACTTACAAGAACTTGAGGAACGAAAACTAAGAGATCATCGTAAGCTTGGTAAAGATTTAGGTATCTTTATGACTTCTGATTTAGTGGGTAAAGGTCTTCCTATGTATTTACCTAATGGTTATATTATTTGGGAAGAGTTAGAAAACTACATTAAAGGTAAAGAAAAAAATCTTGGTTATAAGCATGTTTTAACTCCTCCTTTAGGTAATGTTGAACTTTATAAAACTTCTGGTCACTGGGATCATTATCAAGAAAATATGTTC
>CANQBY010000094.1 GCA_947589695.1 uncultured Bacilli bacterium | reverse complement strand
TGATGAACGACTTCTAAATAAATACTAGTTAAATATTCGATAAGGCCACATACGACCATAGTTAGAATAAAATAAGCGAAAGGATTTTTCCGGAAATTTTTTAATAAAACTAAGATAGCGAGACATCCCCCACCATAAATAGGAAGCCAGGGGCCATGTAAAGTACCCTTTTTAACAAAATAACCATATTGGAATAAATGGAGTAAAGTCTCCCAACAAAAGCCTATAATAGATATAGCAAAAAAGAATAAGATTAAATATAACCAAGAATAATTACGATTAAAATTAAAACTTAATAATTTAGATTCTTTGGTTCCTTTAAGTAAGGTATCATAAATAGGATATTCATTAAAAATAAGATCACCATCTAATAAATTATCATTTAAAGCTTCACATTTAGGACAACCTCTAGTTTTAGCTAAATCTCTTAGATAAAGATAAACTTCCGCATAGGTGGCATTAAGATAAGGATTTGTAAAAACAATATTGGAAATATTAAAAGTTAAAAGACCTAATAGTTGGTAGCCTAAAAAAGAGACATCTAATTTAAACATTTCCCATTTATAACCATCCATCATACTTTTTGATAGTTCTAAGACTTCTTTGGTTTTTAATTTGGGATTTTCGGCAAGAATATAGGGAACCATTTTGTATTCATAGTATTTAATAAAACCCCCAATAATCGTAAAACTATAAAGAATAGTTTTTAAGTTAGCAATAAACATAGTATAAGCAATAGAGGTGGTTTTCTTAAGTTTATAAGGTAAAATTAATTTATTAACTTTGGTTTTAGTATAGCGATGATTTTCTAAGTAAAAACGACATAAACCGACTTCTAAAACTTCACTTACAAAAATCCAGTAGAACAAAGATAAAATAGCCCCAATAATAATGATAATACTAGCACCAATGCGATCTTTAAATAAAGCTTCATTTAAGGCATTTAAAAGGCCAAAAAGAAATGATCCAGTTTTCGATATATTATTTACAAGAGTGCCAATAACACCTCGGGTAGCATTATTAATTAATTTATTTTCATAAGGTTTATTACCAGTTAGTTCATTAATAAAATCATTAACAATATCTGAGTTAGTTTCATGATCCATACTATTAATATTTAAAGCTTTGATATTTTCTCGAATATTTAAAGTTTTAAGATTATGATAATCGTAATCAAATTCTTTATTAATAGTAATAATGGAGCCGCCCACGAATAAAGCATAAAGAAAACAGATAATGATGGAATTTTTCCAATTGCGATAAAAAGCATTACGACCACGTTTTTTATAAAGACTTCTTCTTAACATAGTACTGCCCCTTTAATGCTTATATTTTATCATATTTTTACTAATAGTGCAAATCAAGAGTGAAGAGTTATTTTTCTTAAGTAGTCCTCCCCTTTTTTGGCTTGAACAAATTCATCTTGATGTTTTATTTTGTAGCGTTTTCCATTAAATAAAAAGTTAGAACCAGTTTGATGAAAATTAAAGGCAACATGATATTTTAAAGTATCTTCATAAATATGTTTTACCCAGGCAAAATCACAAGTTCGGGCATGATCATAAGATTCCCCACTTACAGATACTTCACTAATCTTACCAGTTTTTAAGTAAGGTTTTAAATCAACATATTCTAAAATGGGTCCGACAAAGATTAATTTTTTAGCCGCTTTAATATTTAAAAAAATAGGTAAGCGGTAATCCGCCATCTCTTGATTTTCACAGGTTACCGCCAGAATCACATTAGGATAACCTTCGTTCCAATCGTTAGGAAGACATTCATTAAATCTGTCAATCCGTTTAGTACAAATTAAAAAAGTTAAATCACTTCTTATTTTCATCATTTGCCAACATTCATCCCGCCATGGATCGGCTTCTTTCAAGAAAAAATCACTAGTAAAACAAGTAGCAACCTCAGTACCACTAGGAATTTTATAATTACCATAACGATCCTTTTTTAAGGGTAAATTAAAATTAGTTTTCGATTTCGTAATAATACTAGCATCCCTATTTCGTTTGCTATCTAAATAATAAACATAACAATTAAGACAACCGGGACTACATTTGTGGCAACCATGCCATGGGGACCAAAAATTATTCATAATTACCTCATAATCTTTTGATAAAAACTATTTATTCGTTCTAAATTTATTTTAACATAAAAGAGAAAGTAAAAAAATAGAAATTGGATTTTTTGGGAATTAATTTTTATCTAATTTATAAGCATTGGTTGATTTTTAATTTAGAGGATCAGATTATATTTAAAAGTATTTTAATTGAGGTAAAGGGATATTTTTAAATGGGTATTTAATTATTAAAGATAATATTATATAATAAATTTAATTTTTTGTAACAAATTTAATTTTTAAGAGTATAACTAATGAACGAGGTTAATATGGAATCAGAATTTGAAAAAATTTATGCTAAATATTATCAAAGTATTTATAGATATTTACTTACAATTACTAAAAATAGTAATTTAGCAGAAGAAATTACGCAAGAAACATTTTATAAAGCTTTAAAAAACATTAAAAAATATGATTCAAAATATAGTATGTTTACTTGGTTAGGTAATATTGCTAAAAATACTTATTATAGTTCATATAAGAAAAATAAAAGATATGAAGAACTTGATGATAATATAAAGGATAATGAAAAAGAGATAATAAATAAGATAATAGATAGTGAAACTAACGAAGAATTATTAAAAATAGTTCATAATTTGGAGGAACCATTTAAAGAAGTTTTTACTTTAAGAGTTTATGGAGAATTATCTTTTAAACAAATTGGAAACATATTTAATAAAACAGAAAGTTGGGCTAGAGTGACTTTCTATCGTTCAAAAATTAGAATTAAGGAGAAGCTAAATGAAAAAGAATTGTAATGTTATAAAAGACTTATTACCACTTTATGTTGATGGAGTTTGTTCCGAGGAATCAAAACAATTAGTAGAAGAACATTTAAAGAACTGTCATGATTGTCAAGAGTATTTAAAAGAATTAAAATTTGATATTAAAGAAAATAAAGAAAGCGAAGTAAATGTATTTAAAAAATTTGCGAAAATGGTTAATTTTAAAATAATTAGAAATGCGGTAATAATAACTTGTGGCATATTAGCCATTAGTATTCCGATAATAAGAGCGATTAATAATTATGAATTTTCTTTAGAATATAATGAGGATATGGATATTACATTTAAAGAATTTAGTAATAGATGGGAATTATTGTTTTCGGCGAATATCGAGGGAGTAGATTATGGAACAGTTTTGAGGACGAAAGAAAATGAAGAGAATGTAAATCTGATTTTTATAACTAGAAAAACTAATCTTAGAGATTACTTGCTATCAAAAAAGGAAAAAATAAAATCCATAAGGCCCCCCGAGATAAACTATGAAAGTATTAATCCTAGTGAAAAAATGAAAGTTTATTATACAACCGAAGATTTAGATTATATTAAAAATGCAAATGAAGAAGAATTAAAACAAATTATAGATAATTCCACCCTTATATTTACTAATGATAAAAAAACATCAAGTATTACCTGCAATAGGAATAATAAAGAATATATTTATACATTGACATATTATAAAACTAATGAACAAATTGTGGAAAGTATTGGAGATGAAGATCTGCCAGATGATTTATTACTTGATGTTTACACTAGTGATGGGAATTATAAAAAAGTAGTATGGTCATGGGCTTATTTTGATAAAGCACCGGATATTTTTCAAAAAATTGAAGATTATATGGTAGATAATGGTGGTGTTTGTACCTTAGATAATAATACCTAATAATCGATACTTTTGGAATTATTTTTTTCTAACTTACGAATATTGGTTGATTCTTTTTCCGTTAGTAATTCATTATTTAATAAATCAGTAATGGAAACATTATAGGTTTTAGATAGGAGTTCAAGGAGTTTTTCAACATATTCCTTAATATCACCACATTCTAAGATATCACAAACATATAAGTAACCATTTTTTAGAGAATTTCGTAAATTTAGCAACATAACTTCACCATAATTAGCAATATCAAGGGTAAGGGCAAATTGATTGGGTTCTAAATAAAAATTTTGATAGTTTTTGATGGTTTCAATTATAAAGTTTTGGAAACTTTCGCTTAAATCTAACTTTGGGATAGTATCGATAATAAGAGTAAAATCAGATTGGGTAAAGCTAGAATTACTTTGAGGAATATTTATTTGGGTTAAAATCTCGTTATAAAATTTACCGGTTACTTCATCTTTTTTTACTTGATTGATAAGGATTTTAGAATAGTCAGAGATAGTATTTTTAAATATAGAAATACATTCATTAGAAGCTTTACCAAAATAAGCTTTAGATAAACACTTAATATAAGCTTTAGATAAACTATGGATATATTCAAATTCCGGAATTTGATAGTTTTTAAAACAATCAGGCAAATATTTTTTATTTTCAGATAGTTTTGGCTTTCCATTTGGAAAAATTATACCCCAACAATCATTTACTTCTGTACAATACATGGGATTAGCCTTGAAACTTCCACCTTCAATACTTTGGTCATAAAGCCAGACATCTCTTCTTAAAGCAGAAACATTGTTACGAATAGGATTAAATTTAAAATAAGTGCTATGGTAAGATTCGTCATACATAATGGTACATATTTTATTTTCTATTGGGATTGTTGGCTCCCCTACTTCATTTAATGGAACTTGGAATTTTCCTTGATATAAAGTTAAATTGCAATAAGACTTGAAATTAGAATCCAAATAATGATCATGGAGTTCTAAATAAATATCACCATATTTAGTTGATACATTGGCAGCGGTACAATTTATACCATATTTTTCGGGATTTCTTCGGGCTTCAAGAGCATTTTTAGCGTCTTCTAAAGAATTGGAACCTTTCTTATAAAGAGTATATGCGGC
>CANQBY010000093.1 GCA_947589695.1 uncultured Bacilli bacterium | reverse complement strand
CCTTATAATAAAGGCCCTATTCATTAAAGAAATCATCAAAGAATTCATCATCTGTGATAACATTTTCATTAACAATAATACTATCAGCATCAACATTAATTTTGGGTTTATTCTCCTCTTCAATAGGAAGAGGTGGAACTGGTTTTAAATCCTCGAAAGGATTATTTAAGAAACGATTAGTCTCAGGCTCAGGTCGAATATTATTATTTGGATTAGGCGCTGATGAGGAATCGGTTATATTTTGAGGTTCTTCAAGAGGATTATTCATAAGAGGTTCAGGATTGGATACCGATGGAGTAACCTCTAAAGGAGGCATTAAATCCGGTTTAGATTCCATTGGAACTTCCTTTGGAGGAAGATTGCTGGATGGTGTTTCCTCAAGTGGTTCAGTAAAGAACCGAGATTCCGAAGAACTTTCAGGTTGCGATTCAGGTATATCAACAGTAACATCGACAGACGAAATTGGAACTGACTCGGGTTTAACTTCTGGATTAGGAACAGGTGGAACTACATTAGGAGTTTTTTCAAGTTCAGCCTTTTGTTTTGCTTCTTCTTCGTCAAGTTCTTTTAACCGACGATCAATATCTTTCATCATATTATCAATTTCTTCATCAGTTAAACTACCCATTGGTTTATTAAATAAATCATTATTGAAAGGCGCTTCCGAATTAGAATTTATACTAGGATTCATACCAGGATTAGGAAGGGGATTAAAACTATTCATACTAGACATACTTCCCATGCTAGGCATAAAAGGATTACCGAAATTATTGGTAAATGGATTAGCCATTTGATTATCCTTATTTTCTAGATTATCCATCATTTGTTTTCGTTTTTCTTCCGTGACAAATTTTTTGATATCAAATAATTCGATTTTTTGAATTTCTCTTTCTGGATAAGGAGCTTCCTCTCTAGTCATACCCCAATCCATTTTAAAATCCGGTTCTAATTTGGTTTTGAAAGGATTTTTCCGCAACCGAATAATAATAGCTTCAAATAATTTTAATTTTTGTAAATCAGAAACTGTAACTAAAGGTGTAGAAGCAGTTTTATCTTTTTCTTTGGATTTAACTTCCCCACACATTTTAGATATTTCTTCTAAGGCAGCAAGCTCAGTAGAAATTAAATAAACTAAATTACCACAGTTACCTTTAATGATTTCAGCAACCTCTTTACCATAAACATCGTTTAATTGGGCAAAGTTTTGGATAATAAAAGTAAAACGAATATCTCTAGAACGGGCAGCACTGACCATAGAGTCAACATCTTTTAAAGGAGGCATATTAGCAAACTCATCCAAAATAAAATTAGTCCGATACGGAAGTTTACCCCCATTTTCTTGAGCAACATCAATTAAAGTTTCATAACATTGTTTAATAAAGATAGTCATTAAGGAATGATAGGTTTTCTTTTCATCATGAATAATCATAAAAACCGCCGTTTTTTCGCGACCAATATCTTCCATTTCAAAATCACTATACGCAAGCATTTCACTTAAAGATTCCCGAGATGAAAATAATCTGATTTTTTGTCTAAAGGTTGATAAGATACCACCTTTGGTTTCATTGGGAGCATTAATCGTATTAGAAGCAAAGATATAAGGACTAGATTCCGGACCTTTTAAGTTAAAATATTCTTTAACATAAGTAGAAGTCGCATATCGTTCTTCACCCATAGAACTCATATAGTTAATACTATTTAGGTTAACTTCTTTTTCGGTTGCGTCATAAAATAAACCAAGAGCTAAACCAGAAAAATAATCGGCAGCACTTTTTTCCCAGAAATCAGAGTCCCCACCCTTTTTACTTTGATCATATAAAATATTTAAAGCAACGTCATCTAATAATTCAGTAGATTTGTCAGTATTACCAGTTTTATAATAACGATAAGGTAAAGTTAAAGGATTCCAAGCATTACCATGAGCTGGCTCCCGGAAATTTAAAACTATTATTTTATAGCCCCGTTCTTTTAGGGCGGAAGCAGCATATTTATAAATTTCCCCTTTAGGATCGGTAATAATCATAGACTCCCCTTTTTTGGCAAGTAAATTAACCATAGGTTTAACCACTGTTTGAGTTTTACCGGAACCAGTAGAACCTATAACTAAGTTATGATATTGACCATTATCAACCCAAATATCTTTACCATTATTAATTAAAGGAATCCCAGCGGCATTTAAAGTTTCCGCCTTAGGATTAACTCTAACAATATCGGTATCAGTTTTAATTTCTTTATCAGTACTCCATCTAGCATAACCACTTTCAGTTTTTTCACCTAATTTAAGACCAAAACCTTTACCTTTTTCTTTACTAAAAACATAAGAAGAAACACTGCTAAAAATAAAGACTAAAGAGATAAAAAACATAAATAAAGTTAAAACAATGTAATCTCCAGTAAAAGCTTTAAACGGAAGTAAACCATAAAATTTACCCTCATTTATAAATGAAGAAAAATTTAAGACCGCGATGGCACATAAATATAATAATAAAACACAATATAAACAAAAGATTAAAAAGTCTTTGGGCGAGATTTTAAATTTCATAAAAAGTCCTCCGTTTTTCTAACTAAAAGTATTATACTACAAAATAGGAATAAAGTAAAAACATTTTTAATTAAATTTAATCAATTTTGTAGGGATAAAATATTTCATAAAAAAGATTATTAGTTTGATAAAAATTATCAAGATTATAAGTATTACTATAATGAGTAAAAAATAAAGCTAAAGTTTCATTACGTTTATATTTATTATAATCTAAATTAGCTACTTCTTTATAATAATAAGCAGTATATTTATTAAATTCCGGTAAGTTATAATTTTTGATTAAAGAATTTATTTCAGAGGAATATTCTTTAAAAATATTATTTTTATAACTATCAGGCTCCTTTAAGATTTCTATATTATCATGAAAACATAAATTATCATCAATATCCTTAGTGCAATCTAAAGGTTTAAAATTATAATGAAAAAAGATAAAGATAGCAACTAATAAAAAAATAAGAGTGAGAAAAAGAAGCATAGTTAAAGCTAAAATTAAGCGGTGATTATCTAAAAAATTAATTACTTTTTTGATCATTTAAACCACCAAAACGACGATCCCGATTTTGAAACATAAATAAAGCTTTGTTAAACTCAGATTTGTCAAAATCAGGAAAATAAGTATTTGTAAAATAAAATTCACTATAACTCATCTCATAAAGCATAAAATTGCTTACTCTTAATTCGCCACCTGTCCGGATTAATAAATCAATGGGTGGTAAGTCATGATATAAATATTTAAAGAAATCTTCTCTAGTAAAATTAGTCATATCTAAACCATTATTTATGTCTAAAGCAAGTTTTTTTGCCGCGTCAATTATTTCTTCTTGACCCCCATAATTAAAACAAATATTTAAGATACCATTTTGGTTATCTTGAGTTTTAGTCTCAATATTCGTAATAGCCGCTAAAACATCAGGGCGAAGATTAGTTTTACGACCCGAAACAACAACTCTAATCCCCTTTTTATTTATTTTTTCAAATTTTGTATTAAAATATTTAACAATTAAATCCATTAAATAAGTAACTTCTTCGGGACTTCTTTTAAAATTATCACAAGAAAAGGCATAAACACTTAATACTTTTACCCCCATATTCATCGCATGAAGGGCAAGTTTTTCTAAAGTTTTGCTACCTTCAAGATGGCCGGCACTTCTTTTTAAACCTCTTTTAGTGGCCCATCTACCATTACCATCCATAATAATAGCAACATGATTAGGTATTTCCATTTTAACACCAACTTTCAAGATTTATTATAACATAATTCTTGCTTTATGACTACTTTCTTGTTATAATTTAGATATGCTGATTTAGTTTAGTGGTAAAACAGATGCATGGTAAGCATCAGAGGACTGTTCAATTCAGTCATTCAGCACCATTTGGTGATTAAACTCCGATTTTATCGGGGTTTTTATTATTTTTATTTAATTTTACCCCTTATTTACCTCTTAAAATTTTTATAAAGATATAAAATCATTTAAATTTTTGATGATTTGTTTTTCTTTTTTTGGAAACATATGATAATAATATTTTTATTCAATAACCCTTTATTGCTCCATGTTAATATTTAGACAAATAACATAAATATATTTTTGGGTTAAATCTATTTTTTATTTTCTTCTAAATACCTTTGATATAATTCATCCATTGATGATATATATTCTTTATCTTGTTTAATTCTAAATTTCTCATATTCTTCATTGGCTTTTTTTAAAGCTTTTTTATGAGAAATATTATCTGCGTTTATTAGAATTGCCTTTTTTCGAAATTTTAATAAATCATCCGTTGCATTAATCCATTTTTGCATTGTCATTAATTTATGCTCATTTGCCATATCTTCAGCATAGTCTAAAAATAAAGCCGTTAAACTTTCTAATTTTTTTATTTCTTCTTCCTTCAAATAATTTTTAGCAATACTTATATCATATTTCATTATTTTTCCATTTGGAGCATGTTTCCAATTAGTAAGACCCATATATTCTTTATTAGCATCTACTCTTTCATATATTAGCTCTGCTGCCGTATGACCAGATATAGCATAATGAAGTTTATTTTGAACGATTTTAAAAAATGTATATGCTTCTTCAGAATCTTTATTATAATTAACACTAGTACTTTCAAATAAATCAGTAATTTTTTGATAAAGTCTTCTTTCACTTAAACGAATTTCTTTAATAGTTTCAAGCAATTCATCATAATAATCCTTACCAAATTTTGGACCATTTTTCATTCTTTCTACATCTATTTTAAAGCCTTTAATAATGTAATCTTTTAAAACATTAGTAGCCCATATCCTAAATTGGGTTGCTTTTTTAGAGTTTACGCGGTAACCTACAGCAATTATAGCATCTAAATTATAGAATTCTACATTTCTTTTAACATCACGATTACCTTCTTTTTGAACTATCGAGGTTTTCTCGGTAGTTGCATTTTTATCCAATTCTTTATCTAAAAAGATATTTTTTAAATGT
>CANQBY010000092.1 GCA_947589695.1 uncultured Bacilli bacterium | reverse complement strand
CCAATATCCATTGCTAAAAAATTAGACATAGGTTTATTAGTAAGCATATAATAAGGATAATAAGTTAAAAGACAAGGAACTATACCAAAATAAGTATAATATTTACCTTTATAATAAGCATAATCCCAATAGTAATCTTTCTTCCGAAGATTAAGTTCTCGAGTACTTGTATCATAAGGATTTGGTAGAGCTTTTAAGCGAGAAGATACTTTTAAATCTAAATAGAAATGATGATTAGATAAAGCTTCAGCAAGATTTTGATATTGATAATACTGGGAGGTATTTTTAGTAGTATAACTTTTCGAATTAAACATCGTAAAAATATTAGAAATTAAAGAAAAAGTTATAATAAGAATTGCGGTTACAATTTTTAAATGTTGATTATTATATTTAAAATGATGGAGGATACTTCGTGGATTAATAACGAAGATAGTAAAGGAAAGAAGAAAAACAAGTAATAACCGAAGATTATTTATAATAAGAGGAATTTTGGTATTAAGAGTTATTTTCGTTAAATTAAAAGGATAATTACTATCTTTAAAAGTTAGTTTTAATTTAGTAGTATTACCACTAGTATTTAAAGGAAGATAATGACTACGAGTATTATTTTTAACATAAGTTCTAGTGCCTGCTTGGAGATATTCTCCATTAGCTGCGTCAGTAAAATATAAATCATAAGAAACAATTAAAGCATTAGGACTATCAAAAGTTAATTTTAAATCATTTATTTTAGTGTCAAGATTAGATAATTCAATATAAGCAGTTTCAGGATTAATGATAGTACAGATATTATTATGACATTTTAAGCCATCACCATAAGTAAAATTAGTATAGTCTTGAGGATTTTGATAAAATAAAGATTCATAATGTCGAAAATTAAAAATAGTAAGTTCTAAAGAAACAGATATAAGACTAGCTATAAAAATATATTTTAAAAAAGTAGTTAAATATTTATTCTTAATAAATTTACTTTTTAAGACAATAAAAATAATTAAGGCTATAAATGGTAAGAAAATAATCATAAGTTTACTCCTTTAATACTTGAAAGAAAATAGGTTTATTTGACCTATTTACAGCTTTATTATATTATACTTTGATTATGAAAACAACTATTTTTAATTAGGATTAACTTTTTTAGAATATTTCATACATGATAAATAAATGATGGTTAAAATTTAAGAAATTGTACTAACTAAAGTATTTTGATAATACTCTTCCGCTTGTTTTTTATTTTCTTGATGGAGTTTAGTTAAAGTACCATTATTTTCGGCAAAATGGAGTTTAGTATATATAAGGTTAGGAAATAATCTTTTTTGATCTTTTAAATAGTTATCACCATCGCCTCTTACATCATAAGTAAGAACTTTAACTTCTTTATTTTCATAAGTAATTGTAAAACGATATAAATTAGAGTTAGTATCAACATTTACGATTGAAGAATCAGCTTTATAAGAATCAATAGCAATTAAAGCATAGACATAAAAATTATCGCCCTCTTTTTTAATTTGACTAATATAACTACTGGTAAAATAACGTTCATTATCCAGAGCATTTTGATTATCAAGCTTAGATAGATAAGAATTTAGAACTTGGGCAACCTGTTCTTTAGAGGGTAATTTTGATAAGTTTAGGAAATAAACAACTAAAAAACAAGTTAGAAAAATAAGAGCAAGACTGGGTAAAATATATTTTAATTCTTTTTTCATAGAATATCCTTTCTGTTTTTTATTTAAGATAGTTTGTAAAATCAGGACAAATTAAACAAAGAGTATTATTATCTTTAAATGTTAGATAATTAGCACCATCCTCATAAGAATAAGTTTTAATCTCGCTTAAATCTTGATCAAAAACAATTTCATTATTCGCGGGGATAGCAACATTTCGGGCTTTTAGAAAAGCATTATATTCTAGTTCATTATTGACATCTTTAAATAAAATTAAACGTTTATTAGTTAAAAACAGCGTCAAAGTAAAGTTATTTTCATTCGCTTTAACGGGAATATTTTCTTCAATAGTAATAATTTCTTCATTTTCTTTTAATTTAAAATTTTTCATAGATACTCCTTTATTTAGCTTAAGTATAGCATAAATCAATAAGTTACACAATTAATAGTTAAATTAGAAGTAAAATAAATGTTAAATAATAATATTTTAATGATGGTGATGGGTAACAGGTGATTCAGTAATATGACAATCTTTTTCTTCACAAGTTTCTTTGGCAGTTTCAATTTCAATAGTTGAGTGAATTATATTAAATTCTTTTAGTTCTTCTTTTACTAATTTTTTTATTTTTTGAGGAGAAGTATTACTTACAACATGAAGGGTGGCATAGTTATTTAGGCCATCTAGACTCCAAACGTGAATATGATGGATATCCAAAATATCGGGAATAGTTAATAAGTGGTCTTTTAAGGATTTAATATTTATGTCATGGGGAGTTTTAATTAAAAATAAATCAATGATAATTTTAAAATGTTTAGCGGCATGTAAGAAAATAAAAGCGGCAACAAATATGGATAATATAGGGTCAATTAGAGAAATACTTGTAAAACGCATGATAATAGCTCCGATTAAAACAACAAACCAACCTAAAACATCTTCAAGCATGTGTAAATTAACTGATTTTTGATTTAATGAGTCCCCTTCTTTAGTTACATAGGCCGCAATTAAATTGATAATAAAACCAGCAATGGCTAATAATAAAACACCATTATAATTTATAGAAACAGGATTAATAATTCTTTTTATAGCATTATAAATAACAAAAATAGAACCGGATATTAAAACTAAAGTGCTAATTATACTTCCAATTAAAGAAAAACGCATATAACCATAAGTATAAGTTTCGTCAGGTTTTTTAAGGCTTTTCTTTTCAAGAAAATAAGATAGACCAATAGTTAAAGCATCACCCATATCATGAATAGCATCGGATAATATAGCAATACTACCAGTTAGGGCTCCTCCAATAAATTCAAATAAGGAAAAACCTAAATTTAAAATAAAAGCAATAAAAATATTTTTAACAGATTTATGAGTCATAGTATTTATCCTTTCTTAATAATTATATTATAACACGGATAATACTCTTTAGTAAATTGTTCCAGTTAGAAATTAAAGGAGACTATTTATTTTTAAAACATATCTTTTTAATTAATAAGCCTAATTTTTGGGAGTCATAAGTTCTTTTTAAAATAATTTATTGATATATTTTACATATTCATTGATTAGATTACCAGTTTTACTATCAAATATTAATTCTTTGGCTAAAGATATATTATCCGTAATAATATTATCAACATTTAAATTTATAGTTTTTTCAATATTTTCTTTGGTATTTACAGTCCAAACATATAGTTCTTTATTTTCTTTGTGAACATTATTTATTAAAGTTTTGGTGGCACTAGAAGCTTCAATACTAAAAGCGTCAGCCTCTTTTAAACTCATAATATCACCATAAGCTAGACTCATGACATAAACAGTTTTAATATCACTACTAGCTTTTTTTGCATTTACTAAAACATCATATACTTGAGATGTTATGACACATTCATTTTGGAAATTATATTCTTTAATTAAAGCAACAACAGACTTTTCAAAATCTTTTTCTTTACCAGTAGGTTTTAATTCAATATTAAGTTTAATATGATTAGCTTTGGCAAACTTGATTACTTCTTCTAAAAGAGGAATACGAGCATTATTAAATTTCGGATCTAAGAAACTACCCGCGTCTAAATCTTTTATTTCTTCATAAGTTACTTCCCAAGTATTTTTAGATACACCTGTCGTTCTTTTAAGGTTAGTATCATGCATAACAATAATTTTGCCATCTTTGGTTTGTTGAACATCTAATTCAATCCAATCAGCCCCTAATTCTAAAGCTTTTTCAAAGGCTAGCATAGTATTTTCAGGATAATTTATAGAAGCGCCACGATGGGCAGTTACTTCAATTAAACGTTCATATTCTAAGTTTAAGTTAAATTTATTGTTAACCACTAAATAAGTAAAAATGGTACCACTTGTAAGAATTAAAATAATTAAAGCATATTTAAAGAAACGAAGTTTAGATTTATTTTTGGTTATTTCCTTATAATTAATTTTTAATGGGGTAATACTTTCCTTATTTTTTTCTTTATGGTGATAATAAAGACTACTTATACAAGCATAACTAATAGGGGTTGATAATAAAACTATAATAATAAAAGATAGCGCAATTAAAAGCCAGATAGCGGTTATAGAAATATTACCAAAAAGATTAGAATTACTAAAATTTTTATATAAAACTATAATTAAAGTAATACCTAAAAAAACAAAGAGGAAATACGTGAGAGCTATTAAACTTTGGGTTAAAATAATAAAGATAAAATCTTTAACTAAACTTTTTTTACTTAAATTAGTAGATTTTTGATGGGCTTCTTTAAATGTCTTATCTTCTAAAATAAAATAATGAATAGTATAAAGCCATTTAAGAAAGATAAAAATTAAAATAATTACAATAAGAGCATAAATTATAGATAAAGTACGATTAGCTTTAATAAAATCTAAAATAAATTCGGGAATAGTAATAGTACTTATAAAACTAGAGGATATGCCAAGATTTAGAAAAGGAATTAAAAATAAAGGTATTATAGATATTAAGATATATTTTTTATGAAATACTTTTAATGATTTTTTACAGGCTAGAAGAAAAGCTTCTTTAATAGATATTTTTTGGTGATGGTAAGAACTATCTAATATGATTATAATAGTACTTATATCAATTAAAGAATAAAATGCGATTAAGACTAATAAAATTAAAAGCATAAGTAAAGTTAAAGGATTGGCTAAAAAACTAAAAATATTTTCAAAAGTTAAATAATTAAAACCAGTTATTTTAACTATTAAATTAAAAATACTTAAAAATAATGGTAAAAATATAAGCGTTGATAATAATTTATAAATAGCTTCAAAACCAATTAAAGTTTTTAAATTATAACTTAACATATTTTTTATTTTTTTCATAGAACTACTCACTTTCTTTGGTATCTCAATTATAACACGTATAATACTGATTAGTAAATGGATGAAGTTGCAAATCATTTATTTACTAGTATAATATTATTACTCTTTTTAG
>CANQBY010000091.1 GCA_947589695.1 uncultured Bacilli bacterium | reverse complement strand
AACTGGTAAAAAAGGAGAATATATTCTAACCGGATCTGCTCGTCCCAGCGATGGAAGCACAATGCATACCGGAACTGGTAGATTTTCCCGCATTTTAATGCGACCAATGTCTTTATACGAATCAGGCGAATCTGATGGTCAAGTATCTTTAAAAGATATATTTGAACACCAAGACATTGCCGGTGTAAGTAATTTATCTTTAGAAGAATTAGTTAGTGCTATTACAAGAGGTGGTTGGCCAGCAACCCTAAATATTTCTAATGACAATAAATATAAAATTGCTCAAGACTACATTGATAGTTTAATTCGAGAAGAAGTTGCAAACATTGATGGTGTTGAAAGAAATCCTGCCAAAATGGCCGCGGTTATCAAAAGTTTATCTCGAAATATATCAACCCCTGTAAATTCTAAAACTATTATTGATGATGTTCAAAATGAATTTACAAATGAATTATCCAGACCAACATTAGATGATTATTTAACTACCCTTGAAAAATTATATATCATCGAAAAAATACCAGCAACTAATCTAAATATTAGATCTAAAACACCATTAAGAACTAAAGAAAAATTAGAATTAGTAGATCCTTCCCTAGCAGTTGCTGCTTTAAGATTAACCAAAGACGATTTATTAAAAGACTTAAATTATACAGGTTTTCTATTTGAAAATTTAGTAATTCGGGATTTAAAAGTATATTCTGAAAAAAATGACTGGGATTTAAGCTATTACCGAGATAAAAATGATTTTGAAATAGATGTAATTCTGCGTTCTAAAAATGGTAAATGGGGAGCCATTGAAATTAAACTAGGCGCTGGTTATGTAGAAGAAGCCGCTCAAAATTTATTAAAGTTTAAAACTAAAATTGACACTAAAAAATGTGGTGAACCAGAATTTTTAATGGTTATATATGGTGATAAATACTCCTATAAACGTGAAGATGGCGTTTATGTTGTCTCTATTGGCAATTTAAAAGATTAGCAGTAAAAACTAATCTTTTTTCTATTAATTTATATAATCACAAATTTATTTTTTAACTTATAAAATCCATTACAAAATTAGTCAGTAAGTAACTAAGAGCAAAGCTTAAACTTAAAACTAACATCTTAGCTTCAATTACTTTTCCTTTTTTCATAATTCCATTAAAATTCACCCCATTAAGCATAAACACACTCATCAGGGTAAAAAATACATACAAATAAACCTTAATTCCCATTAATTTTCTTCCTCATACTTTTTAATAGCTTCTACTCTTTTTATATGTCTTTCTTCACTAGCAGTTTTCGTATTAATAAAAGTATCAACCATTTCACAAACTAAATTAAAGTTGGTTGTTACTTCACTTCCAATAGCCATTACATTACAGCCATTATGATTTTTACCTTTAAAAGCATCATCAACGCTTACCGCTCTAACACATCTAATACCTTTTACTTTATTGGCTGCAATACTCATACCTATTCCCGAACCACAAATTAATATTCCTAATGAATTAGTATTCTCTTTAACTAACTCACCCAATTTAAAAGCAAATTCGGGGTAATCATCTTGTTTATTATTTGGTATCCCTATATCTTCAATTACTAAGCCATTTTCTTTTAAATAATCAGTTAGTTTATATTTTAAATCTACCCCTCTATGATCACTTCCAATAAATATCTTCATACATTCCTCCTTATTTAATTGTATCAAATATTATCAACTTTTAAAATAAAAATCATTCAATTATACTACAACTTTACTTCTAAAAATAGCTATGTTACAATATATTTTAAGGAGGTTTGGTTTATGGATAACTCCAATTCAAATATTTATTATTATTTAGAGGATTTAACTCTTGATAGTCACTTAAAACTCAAAAAATATTATTCTACTAATCATCTAACTATTGACTATCTAAAAAATAATAATTTACAAAGCTTAAGTTTTACTTTTAAATTAGATAGTCTAACTAATATTCTTGCTTTAGCTCTTAAATTAGTTATTCAAAAAACTACTATTTATGAACTAATTTATGAAAACAATACTTTAACCCTAATATCCACCAAAAATGATTTTACTAAAAAAATTATCCATCAAAATATCCAGTTAAAAAAATTCCAGGATTTACAAAATATTTTAATTAAAGCATCTAATTCTCTTTTATATAAACCGGAAATAACATTAACTATTCAAGAATTATTAAATTTATTTCCTAAAATTGAAGAATATCTTAATATTTTAACATCTAATTATACTCTTAAACTAGAAAGGAAAAAAGAAAATGGCTCACAACTCTTCCATTATAACCCCAATTAAGAATAATAATCGTCTATCTAATCGTAGTATTTATCCTGATAAAACTTCTAAATTTATTACGCTGGACTATAACTCTAATTTTGAAGTATTAGGTTTAATTATCGATTTTAATACTTATAAATTAAGTAAAAATAAAATAAATAAAACTTACCGTTTAACTTTATTTCCAGAATATTATAATGGTATTTATTCTGTTATTGCAACTTTAGAATTTATTTCTCGAAAAGGAAGTCATTATCCTTTAAAATTTAATGTAGTAAAAGAATTAAAATCCCCTTTAACTATTTTTGAATTAGATAATCTAATTCTGGAATTTAAACCTATATTAGAAAAATTTGAACATAAAGCCTTTTTACCTGACATCTTTTTAATTAGTGATATCCTACCCCAAAGTATCAAAGAACCAACTAATTTATTCCTAAAATAAACATTTAAAATTGACCTTAAATGTTTTTTACTTTATAATTAATTTGGTGATTATATGTTTACAGATACTCATTGTCATATTTACAGTGAATATTATGACAATATCGAAAATATCCTAGAAAATGCTCAAAATAATCAAGTAACACGTTTTATTAACAATGGTTGTGATCACAAAAGTAATCAAGAAGTTATTAAAAATATCGCTTTATATCCCAATATGTATGGTGCTATTGGTATTCATCCTGAAAACGTTGATACTTACACTCCCAAAGATTTAGATTATATTGTTAGAAATTTAGATAATTCAAAAATCATTGCTATTGGAGAAATAGGTTTAGATTACCATTATACGAAAGAAAATAAAGAAAAACAATTAAAACTTTTTGAAACCCAACTTGCTCTTGCCGAACAATATCATTTACCTGTTATCATCCACAGCCGCGATGCCACTCTTGACACCATTAACACTTTAAAAAAATATAAAGTAACAGGTGTTATCCATTCTTTTTCAGGTTCTCTTGAAACTGCCAATATCTATCTTAAAATGGGCTTTTTACTCGGTATCAATGGGGTTATTACTTTTAAAAACTCTAATTTAAAAGACGTTATTAAAAATATCCCACTAGATAAGATTATCCTTGAAACTGATAGCCCTTATCTTACTCCGGAACCTTATCGCGGAAAGAGAAACGAACCTGCCCATATTTTTGATATTGCTCAGTTTGTTTCTCAAACCTTTAATATTCCTCTAATGGAACTATCAAAAATTACCAATGCGAATATTAAACGAGTTTTTGACATTTAAACTATAATATGATACAATTATTTTAGTTAATTAGAGGTGTTAACATGAAAGGGAAATGTATTTTATCGGGCCTTTATAATCTTCTTAAAATTAGTGTTATTATTGGTGCCATTTTTGTCATTAAATCATCTTCCTCTAAAATGGAAACTTTAAGTAGCAATGAAAATGTTAACCGTAGTATTGACTTATCCACTATGGCTATTTATATAAATAAAGAAGAAGAACAAAAAGCTAATGAAGAAGCCTTGCAAACTTATCTATGGGGGGCTTTAGATAGTTATACTGGTGATTTAACCGGTTATGGTGCTTTCTGCCCTCTTTGTACTGGTCATCTTGCTTGTATGAGTAATTTAGACTTAAGTAATGGCAGAACTCATTATGATGATCAAACTTATGGTAATGTTCAAATAGTTGCTTCTAGTAAAAACTTACCTTGTGGTACCATTATTAAATTTAATGCTCCTCATATTAGTGAAGAACCAATTATTGCGATAGTCTTAGATCGTGGAGTTTTAGGTAATGATATCGATCTTCTATCTCCAAGTGAAGAATATGCATCTCGCTACGTTGGTCGGACTAAAATAACTTATGATGTCTTACGAATGGGCTGGAAAAAATAACCAGTCTTTTTTAAAATTTACGAAAGGAACTTTAATATGGAAATAAAAGCTAAAAAAAGTTTAGGACAAAATTTTCTTCAGGACCCTGAAATATTATCTAAAATTGCCAATTCTATAACCACTAATGAATCGGATTTAATAATTGAAATTGGTCCCGGAACTGGTGCTCTAACTAAATATTTACAAGCTAAAAATAGTTATCTTATCTGTTATGAAATTGATACTCGCCTAAAAGAAACTCTAGATCCTTACCAAAATCCTAAAACTAAAATAATTTATCAAGATTTTTTAACTTCTAATATTTTGCAAGATATTAAAGATATAAATTATGAAAATATTTATATTATAGCTAATATACCTTATTATATTACTACCCCTATTATTAAACATGTTATCAATTTACCTAAACTTAAATCAATGACCCTTTTAGTTCAAAAAGAAGTAGCAAAACGTTTTAGTGCTAAACCAAACTCCAAAGATTATGGTTCTCTAACCGTTTACTTAAACTATTATTTTGATATTCATTATTTATTTGATGTTAAAAATACTTCTTTTACTCCCGTACCTAAAGTTGATAGTGCTGTAATTAATTTTACTACTAAAGAAAATAAACCAAAAGTTAAAGATGAACAATTATTTTTTAAATTAGTTGAAGATTCTTTTAAAATGAAAAGAAAAACTTTAAGAAATAACTTAAAATCCTATAATTGGTCTAAAGTAATGGAAGTTTTAACTAAATATAACTTACCACCAACTTCTAGAGCAGAAGAATTACCTTTAGAAGCATTTATCGATATTGCTAATAATTTAGTTGCATAGAGTAAAAATTTATATTGTCTATTAAATAAAAATATGATAAACTTAAAATGTAGAACATTTAAGGACTAAATGCCTACAAAAAATTTTCATTTTTTAAAGACACTTATCTTAATGTTAATATGCATATTCATGTTGATAAAGAGAAGTGTCTTTTTGAGTGTTACAAACATCGTTGTAACCCCAAATAATGTTAAAATTAC
>CANQBY010000090.1 GCA_947589695.1 uncultured Bacilli bacterium | reverse complement strand
AACTATAAGCAAGGAGTAATTTAATACTCGTAAAGTATTATAACTTAAAAATATCAATTTGTAAACTATAAATTGCTTTATTATAATATATGTTTATCGAACAAAAGTAAAACTTCAATAAATTAACATTTATTTTCATTTTACCTTGATAAGCTTCACAACTTATCTTTCCTGCTTCATTAGATTTCACTCCTCTACAGGCCATATTTCCGACAGTCGCTGCCGTACTTTTTTCTTTTTTTTATTTTATTTATTTAATTCTAAAAATGCAATTTCCTATAAGACAAAAAAAATAAGCTCATTTAGAGCTTAATTAATATTAATTATTTTTTTAGATATATTCTCATCTTTTTTAGGAGCTACAACTTTTAATGTTCCATCTTTAAATTCTGCTTTAATAGCATCCTCATCAATTTCTCCTAAATAGAAGGAACGAGATACTTTACCATAAAATCTTTCTCTTCGAATGTATTTTTTATCTTCTTTTTCTTCCTTATCTTCATTTTTTTCTGCACTTATAGTTAAAGTACCTTTATTATATTCAATATTTATATCTTCTTTCGTAAATCCAGGCATATCTAATTCTAAATTATATGCTCCGTTTCCCTCATAAATATCGCATTTCATTTTTGCTGGCTCACTTTCTAAAAAGTTGTCGAACATATCATCTAAAAACATTTTTCTTGGTAACATGACCAATCATCTTCCTTTCATGCTTCCATTATATCTCTTCTATTAGCACTTGTCAATAGAAAGTGCTAATTTCGACAAAAAAATTAAAAAAAATATCTAACAATTGTTAAATATTCTTTTTAAATAATTTTGCTAATTCTTTCTTTTTCGTATAAAACATTAATAAAGTACAAGCCTCTAAAATAGTAGCTAAAATAATAAATATTCCCATAGCCTCTACTAAATCCATCATCTTCATTGGATTAATTGCAATAAAAACTCCAAAAATCAGTAAAATAATACTTACTACTAATACTACTAACCAACCATCAAATTCTAATTTTCTTAAAACCCAAGCTTCATATGCTTTATATAGAGCACTTAAACTTAAATATAAACCTAAAATCAAAGTCATTATTGCATATGTTTTAAAAGGATTAATCATTACCCATAAGCCCAATAATAAACTGATTATACCAAATATTCCTTTAAACTTAAAAATGGCAAATTCCCGTTCACATAAAAATTCATAACCATAATATAATCCAAAAATTATTAAATATACCCCTAATATAATTTGCGCTGTTTTTATATGCATACTATATGGTTTAAAATAAGCAATTAAACCAAATACCAAAAATATTGCTATCAAACCTATATTTCCTAATAATAATTTATCAAAACCAACCTTAATTTTCTCTACTATATCTTTTTTAGTTTCCTTCTTTTTAGCCATAACACTCTACTCCTTACCTAATATTATACTATATTTTTAAAACTAGTCAATAATTAAAATGACCACTCTAATCTTTTCTAGACAAAAAATAAATAATATGCTATAATATTAACCATTCCAAAGGGGTGTAATTATGCATATAAAAGAACTTACTCTTGCTGAGTTTGATACTTTTGCTAAAAATTGGCCATTAGGCTCTTACCATGAAACATCTAGCTATGCTTTATTGATGGCCGAAAACAATTATGATTATGACTTAATTGGTTATGTCGATGAATTAGGTATCATTAAAGCCGCAGCTCTTATATTAATTAAAAAATTAAATTTTAACAGTCGTTATGGCTATTCTCCAAAAGGTTTCTTAATTGATTATCTTAATTATGATTTACTAAAATCATTCACTAATGATTTAAAAAAATATTATGCCCAAAAATTAGTTTTTATTAAAATAAATCCCGAAATAGCCATTGGTGAAATAAATAAAGATTCTAAACTTATTAATTACAATCAAAATATAACTGTTAGAGATTACTTAAAAGAATTAGGTTATCTTAAATTAAAAGATAATTTATACTTTGAATCATTATTACCTCGGTATAATGCTATTGTTAATTTAGAAGAATATGATTTTAATAATTTAGCTAAAAATACCAAAAATAAAATACGTAAAGCTATCAAAAAAGGATTAGTCTTTGAAAAAAAAGATCGTGAAAGTATGGATATTCTCTATGAATTTATTAAACGTAAAAAAAATATTAATGATTACTATTATAAAAATTATTATAATATTTTTGCTAAAACCAATTCTTGTGATTTATTTTTAGTAAGAATTGATTATGAAAAATATTTACTTAATAGTAAAAAATTATATGATACTGAATTAATAAAAAATAATGAATTATCAGAAAAATTAATCGCTGATTCTTCCGAAATAAATATCAATAAAAAAATGAATTCAGATAAAGCTTTACTAGCTTATAAAAATGATATTGAAATAGCTACTTTAGGTTTAAGACAAAACAAAACAACTTATATCGCTGGAGCTTTTTTAATCAAACATCAAAATCGTGTTAATATTGTTATCAGTGGTATTAACCCTAAATATCGTCATTTTAACGCCAATTACTTTTTACACTATAACATTATTGAATATTATAAAAAAGATTATAAATACTTAGATTTAAATGGTATAACTGGTGATTTTAAAAATACCAACCCTTATAAAGGTTTAAATGACTTCAAAATTGGTTTCAATCCTAAAATTTATGAATTTATTGGTGAATTTGATTTAATATTAAAAGAAAATCAATATAACTCATTAAATAAAAAAGGAGCTTTAGCTAAAGAATTTAATAAAAATTAAAAAGGACTTAGTCCTTTTTTTTCTTATTTCTTTTATCAATTTCTTTTACTTCTGGCTCTTGATAATAACTATCTGTCTTATCTTCTAATAATAATTTCCTTTTTAATTCTTTTTTTCTTTCTTCTTCTAAAGCTTTTTTCTTAGGATCTATTTTCTTCTCATTATTAATTTTAGTTGTTGTATTTTTAATAGTCGTTAATTTAATTATTCTAAGTATATCTTTAATTATTATTATTAAAGCTGGTATTAAAATACATAAAATCCAACCAAATCTTGAAGCTAAGAAAAATTGTACTCTTCCGAGTTGTGGTATCTTAAGTATTACTTTCCCTATAACGTTATGAAATTTTGCACATGCCTGATCAGCAACATTATTATAATCACCCTTCGTTTGATAGCAAACTTCCCCATCTGAATCTTCAGTAATTCCTATTACCCGGTGAGTTATAGTTGTCCCGGGTGTTAGTAAACTAGAAGATATAAACGTTATTACATCATTTACTTTGATATCTTCCGGTTTCTCAACTTTTACATTAATAATCGCATCATAAACATTTATATTTGGTGTCATTGAAGGACTTACAATCGTATATATTGAAAACTTTGGTTCATAGCCTGGACCTTTAGCTGCATATATTCTTGTAGCTATATAATAATATATTAAAAAGGCAGCTACCATTAAAAGTATTATAAATAGGGCCCATGAAATAACTTTGCCTATTATTTTCATTATTTTGCCAAATGAAAAATCACTATTTCTCATAAAAGGCCCCTCCTATTCTATATTTTATTATAGACCAATATTTATTAAAAAACAAGATAGTTTTCCGAATTTTAACAACATTACTTCTTTTTTAATTGTTTTCTTTTTTTATTAAAAGAAGACTTATTTTTAATTATTTTAACTATATCTGATACAATCACATATAAAGCCGGTATTAAAACTATTAAAAACCATCCTGCTTTTGTTGCTAATACCTTTTGAACTAAACCTAATTTAGGTATTTTAAAAATAACTTTTCCAATGACATTATGAAATTTCGCACATGCTTGATCGGCAACATTATTATAATCACCCTTCGTTTGATAACATACTTCACCATCTGAATCTTCCGTAATTCCTATTACCCGGTGAGTTATAGTTGTCCCGGGTGTTAATAAACTAGAAGATATAAACGTTATTACATCATTTACTTTAATATCTTCTGCTTTTTCAATTCTTTTATTCACAACAACATCCATTCTATTTATATTGGGCGTCATTGACCCTGTCATAACTGTATAAATAGAAAAAGCTGGTTCATAGCCCGAACCTTTTTTATTATATATTTGAAGTGATATAAAATAATAAAGTAATAAACCCAAAATAATTATAAAAATTAAAAAAAGAACACCTGAGATAATTTTACTAACAATTTTACCTATCTTCTCCATCTTATTCTTCCTATTCTATCAATATTATAGTAAAAAATATCTTAAAAAACAAGCCAAAAAAAGAATAATGCCTAAGCATTATTCTAATTAGCAATTCTAATTTCTAATTTAGATTTATAAGAAACTCCTTGATCTTCATCTTGAGGTTTACCTGTATCTGGGAATCTAAACACTAATTCAAAATTAAGAGTTTGTTTTGATTCTATAACTAACTGCTCAGCAATTGGACCATCATTTCTTAACGCTGGAATATTTAATATTTCCCTAACTAGCACTCTATTTCCTTGATCGTTTATTTGATATAATGAATAATTAAAATCATTTGATTTAAATCCATTATTAACTTCTACTCCATAAATTCCAAAGGTTATAGTTTTATCAGCTGTATTAGTTATACTAAATTTTTGAACATATTCCTCAGTATTGCTTGGTTCAATATTTTTTACTGAAACACCTTGTGTATAAGCGACTGTTAAAGTACCATTTCCTAAAGTACCAACTTCATAATTACTATCTCCTATTTCCGATTGAGGAGCATTAACTTGTTTAACAATTACTACATAATAAGTTTTAACAGTTCCATCCTCTGCCATAACTACAATTGGTTGAGTTATACCTGGATCTTGAACTTCCACTCTTCCTGTACCACTGACAATTTTGGCATTAGGAGCTACTGTTGCAGCTTCAATTTCTACACTTGTTTCTTCTGCTGGAATTACTACTTGATATTGAGTTACGTTTTCATTAAAGGCTGGACTTAATAAATAACTACCAACTTTAATATACTTCAAATTCGCATTTGAACTTATTGCTCCTGAACAATATTGATCACATTTGCCATCATTATTAGTATCACAATTATAATCACATTCTTTATTATTATCAGGATCACAATTCAAATCACATTGTCCATCATTATTTTTATCACAATTTCGATCGCAGTCCCCATCATTATCATCATCACAATTTAAAGTACAA
>CANQBY010000089.1 GCA_947589695.1 uncultured Bacilli bacterium | reverse complement strand
ATTTGAACCCATGAATGTTGCCTTGAGAGGGCAATGTGTTAACCATTTCACCAACGAGCCATAAAATTATTATAGCAAGTATTTAAAATAAAAGCAATGTTTTATTGCAATTTATCCCAAACTATGTTACAATAAAAATTCCTTAAAAGGGGGGTATAGTTATGTCCTATGAAGAATTAAGATTTATTGATATTACCAAACAAGGAACTCGTTTAGGTACTAAAAAATTAGGTTATCCGGTTCTATCTAATGGTATTGTCTATAAAGTTTTTGATGTTCCTAAAAGAATCCTAAATTTAAGTGAATTATATCGTGAAAAAGAAAAGATAATGCTTCTTTTAACTAAACTTAATTTACAATGTTTAACTAAAATTAGGAGTATCTTAACTTGGAAAAATAAACCTTATGGTTATACCTATGAATATAATGCTAGTCCTCTTATGAAAGATTATTTAGAAACCTATCATCCTCTTTCCGAAAGACTTAATTATATTTCTGAAATTATTAAAACTCATGAAGCTTTATTACAAGCTGATTTAACTTATATTGATTATCATAGTGGTAATTTTTTAATGGATAAACAAGTTATCTTTATTGATATTGATTCTATTATTAATAAAAATGCTTTTAGTTTTCATTATATCCAAGAATATTTATTTACTTTAATCTTATCTTTATTTTTAAATTACGATTTAACTGATACTCCTGATTTAGCCCCTTATTATAATATTTTATGTTCTTATTTTAATACTCCTCATTTATATGAATATGATTTATTAGACTTAAATAAAATATTTGCTGAAATGACTAAAAAAGATGAAGCTTCTATTCCTCTTTTAGTAAGAAAGATATATGAAACTGATGTAAAGTCACAGCTTTAGGGGTAGAAAAAAGCTTTAAATTACGTTAAGATATATTTAGAGGAACAAATTATGAAAATAAAATATTTTAATTATGATAAACTAGCCGAAGAAGAAATGCATGATAAAGTTATTCGCGTTAAAGGTTTAATTATTAATAGTCGAAATGAAATTCTTTTAGGGGAAGCTTTTAATACCATTCAGTATCCAGGTGGCCACTTAGAAGGGGAAGAGTCCTTAGAGAAAGCTTTAAAAAGAGAAATCAAAGAAGAAACTGGCATAACCCTAAAAGGTAAGTATGAACCCTTTTTTGCAATTAAATATTTCATGAAAGATTATCCGAAGAAAGGTCATAATCGGGCTTTAGAAATTTATTATTTTAAAATTAATACCGATATAGTCTATGATCTTAAAAAAACTAAGTTAGATAATCAAGAACAAAAAGGTAATTTTAAACTTATCTATATTCCTTTAGAATATTTACCTAAATATTTAAAGTTAAATGAAAAAAGAAATCCTATTAATAAAATAGTTAATCGGGAAATGTTACTAGCGTATAAAAATCTAAAATAGGGAGGTTTTATGGATTCCAAAAAATTTAAAATGATTGATGAAAGTTTTACTTGTGCCGTCTGTAAAGCTCATGTTCCCCCTTTAAATTATACTGCTAGAGATCATTGCCCTAACTGTTTATCTAGCTTGCATATTGATAACAACCCTGGGGATCGCGCTAATTCTTGTTTAGGCATTTTAAAACCTATAGCTATTGAAAAAGGTAAAAATGATACTTTAAAAATAATTTATAAATGTACTAAATGTGGAATAATTAAAAAAAATAAAATGGCAAATGATGATAATTATGATATAATATTAAGAATCATGCAAGAAAATGCCAATAATTTTGGATCTTAATATAATTAAAAAGGAGGAATTATATGGCTATTTATTTAAAAAAAGATTTAGAAGTTAAATCTAAATTACCAACTGTTCATTTTATTGATAGTTTAAATCCTAATTTACCTACAGTTAAAGTTGGTATTTTAAATCTTATGCCTACTTTAGAAGATACTGAACGCCAATTAATAACAGTTTTAGATACTCCTATTTTACAAGTTGAACTTGATTTTATTTATCTAACTACTAAAGATAGTGACCCCGAAAAAAATGCGTATTTTAATAAGTATTATCATTCTTTTGCTAGTATTAAAAATACGACTTATGATGGCATAATTATTACTGGTGCTCCTCTAGAGCATATCCCATATCCCAATATTACTTATATTGAAGAATTAAAAGAGTTCTTTAAATATACGAAAACCAATGTTAAATCAACTCTTTTCTTGTGTTGGGCTTCCGAGTTTGGTTTACAATATTTCTATGGTGTAAGTCGTTATAACTTAAAAGCTAAATTATCCGGTTTATATAATCATTATCTTTTAAATACTACTCCTTTAGTAACCGGTTTTGATGAAAATTTCTTTATTCCTATTTCACGTTATTGCAGTATTATTGAAAGTGATGTCTTAAATCATGAAGATTTAATTTTAACCAGTAAATCTAATGAATCTGGAATTTATATTGTCGAAAGTAAAGATAAATCTAAAGTCTTTTTAACCGGTCATGCGGAATATGATTTAGATACTTTAGATAAAGAATATAAAAGGGATATTAATAAAGGTTTAGATATTTTACCACCTAAAAACTATTACCCCAATAATAATCCAAACAATAAACCCATTTATAAATGGCATGCTCATAGTACTTTATTATATCATAACTGGTTATACTATTATGTTTATGAAACTATTGACAATAACTAATTTTTCCCGTATAATCTAATTAACAAGGAACATAAAATGGTTTTTTGCCGGTAAAAGATTTTTTACCCGAGTCCCTTATTCTTAATGAATAAGTAGGCCTCGACGCCGTGTTAGCTAGAAGCTACTTAAAATAAACAACCAAGAGGTTGCTTTTTTTAATTAAGTACATGAATAATTTGATTAAAACTAATAATTTTACCACCCTTAAGTTTAATTGTTTTATAACTACTATTAATATTTACTATATAAGTAGTTATTTTTTTATATAAATTATTTTCATAATAAATAATTGTTACCATACTTTTAGCATAATAAGCATTGAGTATTTCTTCACTTATTTTATCTATTTCTTCCGGAAACAAATTTGGCTTTTTAACCTTTTTCTCTTTTTCTAAAGTATCCATTACCATTTTTCTATTAATTAAAGAATTAAAAGGTTGCCATTTTACAAAACCTCGATCTATCATGCCGCATGACCTCCAATTTTTTTATTGCGGTCTCTAATTGTCGAATCATTAAGTAAAGAGGTTGCTTTAAGTATCGCATTTTTCCCATATTTTTCTTTAATATTATCTATGGCTATACTTAAATTTTCTTTTTCGCTTACTTCGTTTATTGTATCAAAAATATTTAATTGTAATCCCATTTTATTTTTTAAATCCCCACATGCAATACTTACTTTTCTAATTGGTAAATCTTGATAAAATTTATCAAAAATAAATAAACAAGTTTTATAAATTTCTTCTTCTAAATCTGTTGGATTATCTAATTTAATACTATGAAAAAAACCACCACCTACATTTTTAGAATAACCTATTCCTAAACCAATTACTTGACAAGTTTTATGATTACTTCTAAGTCTTGCTCCTATAACTTCAATCATTTCTTTTATAATTAAAGTAATATTATTCCCATTATAATCTTTAAATAAAACTTGAGAATGACTATAGGATTTATCATCATCTTTTTTATAATCACCAATTCTACTTAAATCAATCCCATTCGCATGATTCCATAATTCCACACCCATAACTCCATATAGTTTTTTAAGTTTATCCCGGTTATAATACGCTAAATCTTTTATGGAATATATTCCAAGTTTATTAAGTTTTACTTCCATCCGAGGCCCAATTCCCCACATTTTTGAAAGGGGAGAGATCTTCCATAATTTAGTTTCAATATCTGCATAAGTCCATTTAGCAATACAATCTTGATTGTGTTTGGCCTCAATATCCATAGCAACTTTAGCTAAAAGCATATTTGACCCAATTCCACAAGTGGCACATAATCCGGTAGTTTTTTTAATATCTTTAAGAATTTCTAAAGCTAATTCATAATCACTTTTTTGATACATTTTTAAATAATCAGTTACATCTAAAAAACACTCATCAATAGAATAAATATGTAAATCAGTATCTGCAACATATTTAAGATAAATACCTACTACTTCTGTACTTTTTTTAATATATAAACTCATTCTTGGTTTAACAATTGTATATTTAATATTTTTCGGAATTTCAAAAAGTCTCCCTCGCGATTTAACGCCTAAAGTTTTTAAAAAAGGTGTCACTGCCAATGTAATAGCGCCCATTCCTTGATTAGGATTAGCTACTACTAAAGGATAACTAAAAGGATCTATTCCTCTTTCTATACATTCACAACTAGCAAAAAAACTTTTTAAATCAATACATAAAAAGTGTCTATTTAAATAAATATCTTCCATAAAACATTTGTTCCTTTCTAAAATAATTATAAAACATGTGTATGTATATATCAAGAGGAAATATTTGGAAATCATAAAAATAAATAATATTACTTAAAATATTATAAAAAGTATTGCAAAATTATCAATAATATTGTAATATTAGAAATATAAAGTATAAAAATATAAGATATTATGATATGTTTTGTCGAATGTAATGAAATTACTAAAAACATAACTTATAATAATATCAGAAAGAGGTTTTTTTAATGCAATTTGAAACTTTAAAGAAAAATAATTTAAAGAAGTATTTATTAGGAGTAAGTGTTTTTATAGTAATAGTATTAGCTATTATATTTGCTAGAAGTTTTGCTAAATATAAAGTAGTTGATAGTGCTAAACTCGCTAGTGGAACAGTAAATTATACTCTTCCAGATTTTCAAATAGTGGAGATGTATAAGAATGATGGTACTGGTGATGAACCAATAACAGATATGCCTGAAGGAAAATATACGATTGATGAAGAAAGAAGTTTTTGTTATTTAAAAGATAGAAACACCAAAGAAGAAGGAATAACATTAACAACCAATGAAGCAGGAGAGCATGTAATAGGTAAATTTCAAAGAGGAAGCAAGTGCATACTTTATTTTAATAAAGAACTAGGCCCAGCTGATAAAACTTTAGCAGCTTTAGGATTAACAGCTAATAAAGAAAGTGATGGCTGTCCCGTAGTTGATGAAAATGGAAATGCATCAGTAACAGGAATAGAAGGAACAAAAAAGCTTATTTGCTCAAGCACAGATGATTATGGATCCTCATATTATTTTAG
>CANQBY010000088.1 GCA_947589695.1 uncultured Bacilli bacterium | reverse complement strand
CCTTGATTAATTTTACCCCTTATTTACCCCTTGTTTTCCACAAATATTTTTTGAAATTATTATTATGCTAATATATATAATGCTAAAAACACTAAAAACTAATTGAAAAAAATATCACACTAAAAAAAGACAGTAATAACACTTATTTTAGGGCAGGGATACCTCCCATTTTTTCATGTCATTACTATCATTCTTCTAACTAGTTTTTAATAAATTTTATGATCATAACTTTCAAGTAGTTCTTGACATTTTTTATATTCAATCCGGTGAATTTCTAAAATATCTTTCCCTTTATTTTCTAAATAATTATATATCATATCATCTCGAAAGCCCATTTCTGCAACTTCTTTTCTATTAGTTACATAATAAACTTCTTTAATATTAGACCAAATAATTGCTGATAAACACATAGGACAAGGTTCACTAGTGGAATAAATAACACAACCAGTCAAATCATGAGTATTTAATTTTTTGCATGCCTCCCGAATAGCCATTATTTCAGCATGTGCCGTTGGGTCTTTTTCTTTTAAAACTTTATTATTTCCATAGCCAATTATTTTATTATCTTTTACAACAACTGCTCCAAATGGACCACCCTCTAAATTTTTAATTCCTAATTTCGCAAGTTCTATTGCTTTATCAAAATATTCCTGCATACTTAAATCCTCTCTTTTATTAATATATCATAAATAAAATTTCTCCTCAATTGTATTTCTAAAAAAATGACTTATTTGCAAATTACTTATCTAATTCATAATTTTTTGAGCTAAACCAAATAACTTGCAAAGTATCATTTTTGGATAATTTTATAAAACTTCATTTTCTAATTTTCTTAAAAAATAAAATCTACTTATCATAGCATACCAAACAATCTGTTTTGTCATTTTTAAATAAAGTTTCATTTACATTACTACAATAATAGTGATTAACAAATAATCCTTTATCAATGTAATATGTTTTATCATTGGGACAAGTATATTCTCGTTTGTGCAATAATGGACTATTATTAAAGACTTTTGCTTGGATTGTATCAAGTTCGATTATTCCCACCAAAATTCCTAGAACTATTAAAGTAATTTTTAGACCTTTTTTCATATTTACTCCGTTTCTACTTCTAACTATTATTATACTATTAACCCCTTAAAAAAGCAACTCTCATCTATTGTTTACAGATATCAATTGTAATATCCCAATCGCATTTTAAAACTTAAAATATTTTATCTTGACAATCCACCCATATAAGCATATAATTAAATTAGCAATTAATTAATTAGAGTGCTAAAAGGAGAGATAACATGAAAGAATTTAAAGCTGAATCTAAAAGATTAATGGAATTAATGATTAATTCAATTTATACGAATAAAGAGATATTCTTAAGGGAAATAATCTCTAATGCATCCGATGCGATTGATAAACTGCATTACGAATCTTTAACTAATAAAAACATGAAAATTAACAAAGACGATTTTGCTATAAAAATTAAAGCCGATAAAAAGAATCGAACTTTAACTATCTCTGATAATGGTATTGGTATGACTAAAGAAGAGCTAGAAACCAATCTTGGTACCATTGCCAAAAGTGGTTCTTTCGATTTTAAAGAACAAAATAAGAAAAAAGAAAATATTGATATAATTGGCCAGTTTGGTGTTGGTTTCTATTCGGCCTTTATGGTATCATCTAAAGTAGAAGTCATATCTAAATCATATAATTCGACTGAAGCTTATTCTTGGACTTCCTCTGGAATTGAAGGCTACAGTATTACAAAATCTTCTAAAGAAACTTATGGTACCGATATTATTTTAACTATCAAAGATGAAGAAGAATATAATCGTTATTTAGAAGATTATGAGCTAAGAAGTTTAATTAAAAAATATTCTGATTATATTACTTATCCTATCAAAATGGAAGTAACAACCGATAAAGAAACTAAATTAGAAACTATTAATAGTCTCATTCCTTTATGGCGTCGTAATAAAAAAGATATAAGTGAAGAAGAATATAACACTTTTTATTCTGATAAATTTTTTGATTATGAAAAGCCTTTAAGTCACATCCATACTAAAGCTGAAGGTACCCTTGAATATAATTCCTTACTATATATCCCATCTCATGCTAGTTACGATTATTATTCCAAAGATTATGAAAAAGGTTTACAATTATATTCTAGTGGAGTCCTAATCATGGAAAAATGTGCTGATTTAATCCCTGACTATTTTAGTTTTGTAAAAGGTGTTGTAGACTCATCTGATTTATCACTTAATATTTCTCGTGAAATGCTTCAACAAGACCGTATTTTAAAAACTATTGCCAAAAATATTGAAACCCATATCAAAAATGAATTAGTAAGTATGCAAAAAGACCGTCCTGAAGACTATTTAAAATTCTGGGAAGCATTCGGTTTGCAAATTAAAGCTGGTATTTATAATAGTTATGGTATGGATAAAGATAAATTACAAGATTTACTTATGTTTTACTCTGCTAAAGAGAATAAACTTGTTACTTTAAAAGAATATTTAGACAATAATAAAGAAGAAAAAGCTATCTATTACGCCTGTGGTACTTCAAATGATCAAATAAAAACCTTACCTCAAGTTGAAGCTGTCTTAGAAAAGGGCAAAGATATTCTTTTATGTCCAAATTATTTAGACGAATTTGTCTTTAAAGTAATGGCTAAGTATGAGGATAAAGAGTTTAAAAATGTTTGCTCCGATAATCTTGATTTAGATACTGAAGCTGAAAAAAAGGAACTTGAAACCTTAAATGAAAATTCTAAAGATTTACTTAACCTAATGCAAAAAGAAATCGATGTTAAAGAAGTTAAATTTACTAGTCGCCTAAAAAATCATCCTGTTTGTTTATCTAGTAAAGGGGAAGTATCTGTCGAAATGGAAAAAGTCATGAATGCTATGCCTGCGAGTGAAACTATAAATGCTGAAAAAATCTTAGAAATAAACTCTAACCATCCTATTGCAAAAAAGCTTCAAGAATTATATGAAAAAGATCAAGAAGAACTAAAAAAATATACTAAAGTCTTATATGCCGAAGCTCGCTTAATTGAAGGCTTACCAATCGATAATCCTACTGAAATAACTAATTTAATATGTGATATTTTAGTAAAATAAATTCCATTTTAAGTAAAGTGACTTAAAAATAAAGTAGATTAAAATTATAAAAACTATAAATAATCTACTTTTTCTTTTTTCACTTTTTAAATAATATTTAGTTTCAAATCTTTAAATTCTTCTCAAGTGCCCAATTAATTTTAATTTTAAATTTATTTACTTCTTTTTATCTTCTTGTTTTTTTAACCCATTTATATTATTATATATTTAAGAGGTAGTATGAAAAGAAAATATTTAACAGAAGGCAAAGTAATTGATATTTTAACCCTTATTTATATTGAAAAGGGAATGGACATCTTTAATTATCAAATAACCAATAATAACAAACTAACTTATCATCATATTATAAAAATTGAAGAATTAAAAAGTTTAGGTTTTCCCACCACTAAAACTATTGAAAATGGGATTATGCTTACGAATTATGCCCATAGTTACTTACATTTAATTGAAGAGTTTGCTCCAGATATCTTTTATCACTTAAATAAAATTATTTTACTAATCACCAAAGAATATCGCTTACCTACTTTAGAAGAGCGGAATTTAATGCAAATCTTTTTAGAAGCTTTTGAATATCGTATGCAAGAATATTATCATATAAATAAAAGGTATTTAACCCGTATTAAAATGTCATAAAAGTTTTTAAAACACGTACATTTTATTAAGAGGTGTTAATTTGAAAAAAATATCAATATTTATCTTAATTTGTACTTTCTTTGTAAATATTTTACCCGTTCAAGCTTTAGATACTCTTGCTTTAGACGCCACAAGTGCTATTTTAATTGATAGTAATTCGGGTAAAATTCTTTATGAAAAAAATTCTGAAGAAAAGCTTCCGATGGCTAGTATGACTAAAATTATGAGTATGCTTCTTATCATGGACCAAATATCAAATGGTAATTTAAAGTTTGATGATAAAGTGTTAATCAGTAAAAATGCGAGTGGTATGGGTGGTTCGCAAGTGTTTTTACAAGAAGGGGAAACTTATAAAGTTGAAGATTTACTAAAATGCATTGCTGTATCTAGTGCTAATGACGCTGTGGTAGCTATGGCCGAGAAAATAAGTGGTAGTGAAACCGCTTTTGTGGATGCTATGAATAAAAAAGCTCAAGAATTAGGTCTAAAAAATACTCATTTTGCTAATCCTCATGGCCTTGATAATGAAAATCACTATTCGACTGCTCATGATATGGCTAAAATTGCTCAAGAGCTCTTAAAACATGAAGAAATATTGCGTTTTACATCTATTTATGAAGATTATTTAACCAAACCGGATGGTTCGCAAGTTTGGCTAGTTAATACTAATCGTTTAGTTCGCTTTTATGATGGAGTTGATGGCTTAAAAACCGGGTATACTACTAATGCTGGTTATTGCTTAACCGCGACTGCTAAAAAAAATAATATGCGTCTTATTAGTGTTGTTATGAAATCCTCTACGGCTGATGCCAGAAGCAAAGATACTGCCACTCTTTTAACTTATGGTTTTAACTCATATAAAAATAATATTATCTATTCTAAAAATGACGCTTTAGGCACTTTAAATGTTACCAAAGGTAAGATAGATAAAGTTAAAGTTTACTTAAAAAATGATGCTTCTGTTCTTCTAAAAGTTACTGAAAAACCCGAAAATTATAGTTTTAATATTAAAGGTGATACCCTAAAAGCTCCTCTAAAATCCGGTTCAATTGTTGGTACTGCCGAAATATTTGATAATGAAGGAAATATAATTAGTAAAGAAGATTTAATTATTAAAGAAGATCTTCAAAAAGCTGAATTCTTTGATTATTTTAAACGTAATTTAAAACTTATAACCAGTGGTAAATAGGTAAGCAAAACTTATCTATTTTTTAATTGACAATTTATTATTATCTTATTATAATTTATTTAGACGCAAGAATGGCGGAATCGGTAGACGCGCTACTTTGAGGTGGTAGTGGAGTAATCCGTGAGAGTTCAAGTCTCTTTTCTTGCACCAGATAGATACCAAACTCGGACTTTTATAGTTCGAGTTTTAAAATGTACAAATTTATTATATAATTATTTTAGTAATTAAGGGGGAAATATGAAAGAAGATTTAATTAAAACAAAAATAAATGTTAATAACAATAAAATAGGTATTTTAAGAATTGGTGATACCGACTATATATCATTAACTGATTTAGC
>CANQBY010000087.1 GCA_947589695.1 uncultured Bacilli bacterium | reverse complement strand
ACTTTCATCTGTTCCTGCATAAATCAATCTAATTGTTCCATCACCATTTATTCGGATGATTCGCCATAATTTACCTGCGAACTTTACCCAGTTGTTATCAACTGTTCCTCTAAAATAATAAGTTTCGCCATCATCATCTGCACTCGAACATATAAGTTTATTGGTTCCTTCTATATCAGTTATTGTTGCTATTCCTTGGTTGTCTACTACTGGGCATCCTTCTTTTGATATAGTTAAGCCTAATTCTTCTAATTTTTTAGTAGATTTTCCTTTATCAAAATAAAGAAAACAACTTGTATTCTTTTTGGTTATGCTTAGTCTTAAAGAATTTGTTTTGCTATCCCAAGTTGGTGTTGCTCCATTATTACACTGACTTTTTGCTTGATTAAATTCATATCCTGTTGGTAATTCTTCTGTACTTTGGTATGTTCCATCATCTTGTTCTAACATAAAGGCAATAGTATTTCCTTTTTTAGTTAGTTTTTCTACTGTTTGATAATTATTATTACTTTTTATATAACATACAAAATTAATACTTATTACTATTACAATTATACTTAATAATTTTATTACTTTTTTCAATATTATCACTCTCTATCATAGAAATTCCTAGTTTATAAATAAATTATAGTATGATAAATGTCAAAAGTCAATAAAAATATAGATATTTTATTCCTTTTATTTTTAACGATTAAATATATGAGAAAATAGTTTTGGTGAAATATAATGATGTATGGTGAAAAATTAAAATATCTAAGAGAAGAAAAAGAATTAACTCAATATAATATATCTAGTACCCTTAATTTAAACAAAAAAGTATACGGGCAATATGAACGGGAATATGTAACAATCCCTTTAAAACATTTAATAACTTTATGTCATTTTTTTGATGTATCTTTAGATTATATCTTTGGTTTTACGGATACTAAAAAATACTCTAATTATCGCAAAGAAATGCATAAAGAATTAATAAGTACTAGATTAAAAGAACTACGCAAAGAAAATAATTTAACCCAAATAGAAATGGCTAATTTTTTAAATATTGATCAACCTACTTGGAGTATTTATGAAAGTAGTAAAAGTTTAATTGGTACACCATTTCTATATATGTTATGTAAAAATTATCATTATTCGGCTGATTATCTTTTAGGATTTACTGATAAACCTAAATATATAAAATAACCTCATTCGAGTTTTCCTTGATTTGAGGTTATTTTTGCTATAAAATATATTTGAGTGTTAGGACTTGCGTCTACTAATTTTGACATGAATTTACCTCCCGGCGGAAGCTGAGCCTCTTAGGGGGTTTTGGGGAAAGGAGTGTTATGTTAGTCAGGTTAAGAGAAATTTTAACTAAAATAATTTGGTTGTTTTCGGACAATCAAAAAAAGACGCAAACACCGATCATTATTATAGTGAATAACTCTAATAATGTAGATGTAAGCGTCAACCCTAAAAAGTAGACGTTTTTAATCCTAACGTTCTACTAAGTTAAGTTTAGCATATTTTTTTTAAATAGACAATTATTTTTGATTAGTTTCTTTTAAGCTAGTGATTTGTTTAGTATAATCTTTAGATTTACAAATATAAGAACCACTCACAGCTATATCGACTAAAGAAACTTTTTTAATTGTTTCATTATTGATTCCTCCATCAATAGAAATTTGAAAATTTAAGTTATTAGCCTGGCGATATTCATAAAGTTTTTCTAAACGATTTACTGATTCTTCTAAAAACTTTTGACCACCTAAACCGGGATTAACACTCATAATTAAAACTAGATCAATAAAACTAAGATAAGGATAAATCTCTTCTAAGGGAGTGTCCGGTCTTAAAGTTAAACCAGCTTTGATTTGATATTTTTTAATTTCAGAAATTGTTTTCACTATATCTTTGGTAGATTCTAAATGAAAAGTAATATATTCCGGTTGCAGGCGAGATAAATCTTTAATATAGATTAAAGGATCAAAAACCATTAAATGAATATCTAAAGGTAATTCATGATTTTTAAGTAAGTTTGTCAGACTTTGGATAGTAAAGTTTTTACGAGGAACAAAGCCGCCATCCATTAAATCGACATGAAGATAATCGGCATTACTTTGTTCTATTAAATAAATTGTTTTTTCAGGACTATAATCACTACTTAGATAAGAAACAGATATTTTCATATTTACACCTACCTCATAAAACTACAATAATTATCATAACGAGATTTTAGAATTTTACCATTTGCGACAGCTTCTTTAATTGCACAATTATCTTCTTTTAGATGGTTACAATCACGATACAAACAAGAAAAATTAGCAAATTCTAAAAAAGCATTTTTAAGATCTTCTTTAGAATATTTAGTTAAATCTAAACTAGAAAAACCGGGAGTATCAGCAATATGGATATTGGCTATATCAAAAAATTCGGTGTGTCTAGTCGTGTGTTTACCCCGACCTAAAGCAAGAGATATTTCCCCTACTTCTAAATGTTTAGTTGGATCTAATTTATTAATTAAACTAGATTTCCCAGCTCCTGTTTGACCAGTTAAAACAACATATTTGTTTTGTAAATATTGGGTTAAAGGTTTTAATTCAAGATTAGTAAAAGTTTTAATACCAATACTTTCATAATATTTACGAAGTTTTTTTAGATTAGCTAATTCTTCTTGGGATATTAAATCTAATTTAGTAAAACAGATAACGGGTTTGATATGCGCAAGGATAATACAAGTAAGTTCTTTATCCAGTAAATTTAAAGATAAATCTGGTTTTTTAAGACTAGTAATAATAAGTGCAATATCAATATTACTAATCCGAGGGCGATCAAGTTCATTTTGGCGAGGTAAAATATCAATAATAGATAATTTGTCCGGATCAAATAAAACTTCATCACCAACAAGAGGAGTAAGCCCTACATTTCGGAACTTACCCCGGGGTAAACAATTATAGAGTTCGTGATTACAAGCAACAGTATAAAGATTGCTGATATTTTTAACGATACGGCCCTGTTTCATCCTTTTAGCATAATCCTTCTTCGCAATAATCTTCATCAGTTTGTTCTTCGGCCACCCGAATTCTTAAAGATTGGCCAGCCATAATACGATAGCCTTCCGGACGAGATTGATAATAAATTTTACCTGGAGCATAATTATTGGTAGGAACATATTCAATATTTAATTCAAGCTCATACATATCGGCAAAATCCTCAATATCTTGCACGGTATAATCACCATTTGTAAAATCAGGATAAGTAGATATTATATCCGGAATAAATAACGTAATAGTGTCTCCAACTGATAGTTTTTCATCTGCTTTGGCTGATTGATCAATTATCTTACCATCTTCATATTCGGTTTCGGTACCCTCTTCAACTGTTCGTCTTTCAATAATAACATTTAATCCTAAGGTTTCTAATTTACCTTTTATTTCTAAGTAACTTTCGCCGGTATAATCTTCAATCGTTATTTGAGTATCCCCTAAAGATACTTTTAAAGTAACTTCTGTACCCATTTTTCTTTTGGAACCAATCTCTGGTTTGGTACCAATTACTTTATCTTTTTCAATTTCATTAGATGATTCCTCAATTTGATTATCGGATACTGTGAAACCAGCGTCTTGAAGTTCTTTAATAGCTTCACTTATAGTCATATTAGAAACATCAGGAATAGAGGCCTGTTTACCAGTTTTAGTAATAATCGGAGTTAAAACCACAACTGAGGTTAAGCCGACCACTAGACCAGTAAAGATAAAGGCTAAAAATATTAATAATCGATTTTGCTTTTTCAAATCATCACCCGTTATTTTCTTTGCAATAACTTCTTCTTTCTTTTCAGTTTTTATTTCGTTTAATTCTTTGGTTTTTTCTTTTTTAACCATTTTCATAATTTTAGTATCATCAGTTTCATTTTCCGGATACTTAAATGTGATAATAGGTTCATTGATACGTGATGAATCAAGACACGTTTTTAAATCTTCATGCATGAGTCTCGCATCACTATAACGATTTTTGGGATTCTTAGCCGTTGCTTTTTTGATAATATTAGCAACACTGTTGGGAACACTAGGAACTTTATCCCGAATATCGGGGATAGGTTCTTTTAAATGCTTTAAGGCGATTTCTACCGCATTATCACCTTTAAAAGGAAGTTCCCCAGTGATTAACTCATACATCACAATACCCATTGAATAAATATCACTTTGTAAAGTAGAGCCTTGCCCACTTGCTTGTTCCGGTGGCAAATAATGAACACTACCCATCACCGAATTAGTTTGGGTAAGCTGGGTGGCATTCATCGCCATTGCAATCCCAAAATCAGTAATTTTTACTAAACCATTTTCTAAAATCATAATATTTTGAGGTTTAATATCACGGTGAATTATATAAGAGTCATGCGCAACTCCCATACCATCAGTTATTTGAAGCATAATATCTACAGCTTCACTTAAGGTTAATTTACCGCGCTTTTTTAAGAGATCCTTTAAATGTTTTCCCTCAATATATTCCATAACAATATAATATTCGCCGTTATCTTCTCCAACATCATATACTTCGACGATATTAGGATGAGATAAACTACTGGCAGCTAGAGCTTCTCTTTGAAAACGACGCACAAATTTTTCATCATTAGATAAGTCGCCTCTTAAAACTTTAACAGCAACATTCCGATCTAAAATAGTATCATAAGCAAGATAAACATTAGCCATCCCACCTTCACCAATTGACTTGATGATCTGGTAGCGATCACTAATTTTTTGCCCTTTCATTATCACTAGTCTTTCCTCCCATCATTTATAAGTAAATAAGCAACTGATATATTATCAGTACCACCCCGCGCATTACATTTGCGAATTAATTTACTAACTTTTTCTTCGATTTCTAATTCTGGATCATTTAAAACTTTTTCAATTTGTTCATTGGTTAACATATTGGTTAACCCATCGGAACAAAGTAAGATACTATCAATTGTCGTATCAACATCAAAAATATCTAATTCGCATTTTTCGGCGGCCCCCAAAGCTTTCATTAAAACATTTTTTTTAGGGTGAAACTTAGCTTCTTCTTCGGTTAGATTACCAGCTTGAACAAGTAAGTTTACTAAAGTATGATCTTTGGTTACTTTATGGAGTTTACCATTTTTGACGACAAAACCAGAAGAATCACCAATATTACCAAAGATTAAATAGTCATGGGTTAGAAGAGCCACCACAATTGTGGTACCCATACCCGTAGAATCAGGATTAACTTCGGCATATTCTAAAATATTTTTATTTATTTCACTAACACTATCATTTAACCAATTGACTGCATCGAGTTGA